>DMMK01000298.1 GCA_003453085.1 Verrucomicrobiales bacterium | reverse complement strand
GCCGATAGCCTGCGCTTCGCCCAACCGCAGACCACGCTGATCACCGATGGTGATGCCGCCACCACCCTGACTACGGGGGCCATCCTGATCTCCAGCACGGTGGGAGCGAACACGACGCGGATTGAGACGAACATCCTGCGCCCCAGCCCCGCCATCGCCGCCATCAGCCCGGAGTTGAACATCATTCAAAACAACACCGATGCCCCACTGGTCATCACCTCCGCCATCAGCAACAGCCTGAACACCTCCGCCGCCGTGGTGCCCACCTTTGTCAATAAAGCCGGGCCAGGATTGCTCATCCTCAGCGGGGTGAACACCTTCACCGGCAGCCTACGGGTGTATGAAGGCGCGGTTCAACTCGGCGCTGGGGGCGACCTGTCCTCCTCCAGCGAGCTCCTCATCGGTTCAGGGGCACGCAGCGCCCGCGTCATTCTGGGCAGTGGCAGCACAGCCTCCACCCTGGGTTCAGTGGACTATGTTCAAACCGTCGGCAGCGGCACGGATAACCGCATTGTGGGAGGTTCCACCGCCCTGTCCCGGCTGACTTTGACGGGCTCCGTCAGCATCCCCAGCGATTTTCGCACCGGCTTTCTGGGAGGATCAGGGGCGAACGAAAACAACCTGGAACTGCGCATGGCCGCCATCAATGGACTGATCATGCTGGGGGCCGAGAATACCTATGCGGGCCGCACCATCATCTCACGCGGCATCATCCAGGTAGAAAAGCTGGCAAACATTGGTGAGGTCAGCTCGCTCGGCACGGGCAATGCCAACGGAACGGCAGGCATCATCCCCCTTTCCGATGCGACCACCAGCGGCACTGATTCCCCCGCCGTGTCCATCATCCGGTACGTCGGCCGCACGGACTCGGTGACAAACCGCCCTATCACCATCACCAACAGTGACTTTGCCACAGACATCTCCTCCACCGTGGCGGTGCTGGAAAACATCGGCACAGGCACGGTGAAATTCACCGCGCCCTTCACCGTCAGCGGTAGCAATACCTCAGACCGCGTGCTGCGCCTCACCGGGACCAACACCGGACTGAATGAGGTGGTCAGCATTCCTGATGTCAGCAGCAGCATCATCACCCGGCTGGAGAAGGAAGGCCGGGGCACCTGGGCGCTGACCGGAAACAGCACCTACACCGGAGACACCACCGTGACGCAAGGCATCCTCCTGGCCAACAATCCCCTCACGGGCTCCGCCACGGGACTGGGCAATGTGCGAGTGAGTGCCGGAGCGACAGGGGGCGGCACGGGCCGCATCGCCCCAGCCAGCGGGAACTCCATCTTCATCAATGGTGGCCTATTGAATCCCGGACTACCCGGCATCTCCATTGCCGCAGGCAGGCTGACTCTGGAAACCTCAGGTGCCGGAGCCCTAACCTTGGACAACAACGCCACGCTCGTCCTGGATCTCATCTCAGGGGCCGGACTGGGCAATAACACAGCGGATGCCACAGCGGCGGATCAGCTCGCCATCGCAGGCTTGGCCAGCTTTGGCAGCGGCAGCACTCTGCGCGTGCTGAACCCAAACCAAATGACCGCCTGGGCAGCCAACGATCAGTGGCAGCTTTTTGACTGGGCGGGTCTCAGCAGCCCGGTGACAGGTGGCTTTACCTCCTATGACCTACCCACGCTGCCCGATGGCCTGCTGTGGAATGTGGACGATCTTTTCACCACGGGCATCCTTTCCATCACCTTGGTGCCAGAACCAGGGCGACTAAGTCTGGTAGCTCTGGCGTTGCTCGGCCTGGGGCTGCGTCGTCGGCGTTGAGGCACTTGCAATCTAGGGGCGATGGAGGTCCATTTCTCCCCTGCCCATGCCTCCAGAGTTTACACTTCGCCCTGCCACCCAAGCCGATTGCGATGCCGTCCGAGCACTCGTTTTCAGCGTCCTTGCAGACTATGCCCTGCAAGTGGACCCCGAGACGACGGATGCCGATCTCTTTGACCTGGAAGGACACTATGCAAAGCGCGGGGGCTGCTTTGATGTGGTGACCAATACAGAAGGCCGAGTCATCGGCAGCGTGGGCCTGCAGCCGCAGGAACCCGGCATCTGCGAGCTGCGCAAAATGTACCTGCATCCGCATTATCGCGGGCTGGGCATTGGCAAGACCTTGCTGCAGCATGCTCTGTCACGTGCCACCGCCCTCGGATTTAGTGAAGTGCGGCTGGAGACAGCAGCGGTGCTGAAGGAGGCCGTGCGCATGTATGAAAAAGCGGGCTTTCAACGCTATGAACCCGAGCACTGTGCCGCCCGTTGCGATGCGGCCTACAGGCTGCGTCTATAAACGGTCACGGCAAAAAATGCTGCCTCCTCCCTTCAATAAAAATACGAGCAGGGTTACTTTTTCAGCAACTCCTCAGCCCAGGTGAGGATGCGGCCTACTTGCTCCGCATCTTCGGCAAGTTTGGCAGCTTCAAGGGCTTTCTTGCCTTCGATCAACTGCCTAACCAAAGGAATGGAAACCACGGTTTGAGCAGCCACTTCGACATCCGTGTAGCGTTGTTTCAGCACGGTCAAATCGGTGTCACCGGGGGAGAACTGGCTAAAATCGGGGGCAGTCACTTCCGCCGCCTGATCCAAGCCGCTGTCTGCGGTGAGCTGGTCCAACGCCTGATCTGCGGCCCCATAGTCGCCGCCTCGCACAAGGGCCACAATGGCCTCACCACGCTCCTGCATGGCCTGCGTGGGCGGTACGCCCAGGGACTCGACAGCAGTCTTGAGGCGCAGGGCCTTTTCTTTCATGCGGGCTTCCGCATGAGTGGTTTTTGCCCGTCGGCCAGGTGTCAGCTTCACCGCCTTTTCCTGCTGTTCAGGAGTCAGCACATCGCGCAAAGCCAGCAGGGTGCGCAGGCGCATGTGTTTCACCTCTGCCTCAGCTTCGAGCAAGGTTTTCAGGGCGACCTCTGCCTCTGCCGCGGTGGAGGTGGGCTGGCGCAACAGGCGGGGGAGTTCCTGGAGCCCGTTTTCTATTGACCTCTGGCGCCGG
>DMMK01000702.1 GCA_003453085.1 Verrucomicrobiales bacterium | reverse complement strand
TCACTGGGCCACGCAGCTGGGGATCAGTTGCTCATGGAGGTCGGCAGACGGCTCCAGCCCCAGGTTTCCCAGGACGATCTGCTGGCGCACTTTGGAAGCGGCGAGTTTTCCTTGGTGCTGGCACGGGAAGAGTCTGTGGATGAAGCCATGGCACGGGGCACCGCCGCCTCATTGGTAGATGCGCTGTCCCTTCCGGTTGCCATTGGCGACAACGAGATCAAGGTGACCTGCGATATCGGAATATCCCTCTACCCCGTGCACGGGGATGATCCTGAAAAACTGCTCCAGCAAGCGCAAGCGGCGATGTATCGCGCCCATGAGCTGGGCAAGAACCAAATCTGCGTTTTCAGTTCGGGCATGCATTCCAAGGCGATCTCCAGGCTTGTCATGGAGTCGGGATTGCGTCGAGCTTTGGAACGCAACGAGTTTGAACTGCATTTTCAGCCCAAACTCGAATTGGTCAGCGGGGCCATCATTGGTGCCGAGGCATTCCTTGAATGGAAATCCCCCGATGGCGCATTAATTTCCCGGTCCAGCTATATCCGGGCCGCTGAAGAAACCGGCCTGATCGTGCCGATCGGTGAATGGGTTCTGCGCACTGCCTGCCTCCAGGCGCTGGAATGGCAGCGCGCTGGTCATTCCATGTGCCGGGTTGCCGTCAACCTGTCGGCTCGCCAGCTTCAACAACCCGATCTGGCTCAGAAGATAGAAAAGATCCTCATCGAAACCGGCCTTGATCCAAGGCTGCTGGGGCTGGAGATCACCGAGGGTGCGCTCATGGGGGAAAGCACTCGCATCGCGCGGATTCTGGGCGACCTCAAGACCCTGGGCATCGAGATTTCGCTGGATGATTTTGGCACCGGCTATTCCAGCCTGAGCTACCTGCGCACACTGCCCATTGACGTGGTGAAGGTAGACCGCTCGTTTGTCCACGACGTCACGGCAGCTTCTCAAGACGTGTCCATCACGCGCGCGATCATCAACATGGCGCACAGCCTGCAGATGAGAGTGTTGGCAGAAGGTGTTGAGACCGAGGGGCAACTGGCGTTGCTCATCGCCAACGGCTGTGACCAGATGCAAGGGCACTATTTCAGCGGGCTGCTAACGGCCGACGCCATGGGTTCCCTGTTGCGTGAAAGCAAGGCCTTGCCTGAGCACTTGTTATTGCGCCGCGCCCAACAACGTACCTTGTTGCTCGTTGATGACGAGGACAGCATTGTTTCTGCGTTGCGCAGATTGCTGCGTCGGGATGGCTATCACATCGTGACGGCCAACAGCGGGGCGCAAGGTTTGCAAAGGCTGGCCGAAAACTCGGTGGATGTGATTGTCTCGGACCAGCGGATGCCCGGTATGACGGGGGTGGAGTTCCTGCGCCGGGCCAAGGAGCTGTATCCAGACACCGTACGAATGGTGCTGTCTGGCTATACGGAGCTTCAGTCCATCACCGATGCGATCAATGAAGGGGCTATCTACAAGTTCCTCACAAAACCATGGGATGACGAGCGGCTTCGGGGGCATGTGGCGGAAGCGTTCTCTCAAAAGGGAATGGCCGATGAGAATCGGCGGCTGGCGAGTGCAGTTCTGCGAGCCAACGATGAACTCACTGCCGTGAATGACCGTTTGCAACAGTTACTAACGAATCAACGTGAGCAGATCCACCGCGAAGAGAGTAGCCTGAGCGTCGCACGGGAGGTCTTGGATCATATTCCTGCAGCGGTCATCGGGGTGGACCTGGAGGGCATGGTGGCATTTGTGAATGCAGATGCAGAAGCACTGTTTGGAAGGACCACCGCGTTGTTGGGACAGGATGCGGACGACGTGCTACCGGCAGATCTGCGCCATGTATGGCGTGCCGCCGATCAGAGCTACCACGATGTGCAACTCGCGGGAGAGACGTTTCGCGTTGTATGCCGCTCCATCGGAGGAGAAAATCATTCACGAGGTCGATTGCTGGTCTTGGTGCCAGGCAGTGCGGCTTGAACTCTATGCGCGCCCATGCAAGCTCTTGCTACCACCACTGAACGGGTTCCGGAGGGACTACTTTTAGCGCAGCCCGTACTGGATGCCCATGCGCAACTTCTGTTGCCAGAGGGGACGCCTGTCACGCGCGAAATTCTCAACAACTTGCAGCATCGAGGTATCGACACGATTTTTGTGAATGCCCCCGAGGAGCTAGCACAGCGCAATGGAAAAGTGGATCCGGTTGAGCAACGGGTACTGACGGAACAGCGTTTGCTGCATTTGTTCAGGCCTGCCCTGCGGGCAGGGCAGCTCAACCCTTTGCTGCACATGATTTTGAGGCACCGGCTTGAGGAGAGGCCATGAAGCAACTCACTGCGGATGCGATCTTGTACAGCGTGCACGGACTGCCCGCCTTGCCAGCAGTCGTGCTGGAGTTGATCCAGTCCTTTAGCGACAGCGATGTTTCGGCGGAGCAACTGGCCATAAAGATATCGCACGACCAGGCCATTGCCGCGAAAACCCTTCGACTTGCAAATTCTTCCTTCTACGGGTTGCCGCGTCAGGTCACTTCGATCACGGAGGCTACGGCAATCCTGGGG
>DMMK01000365.1 GCA_003453085.1 Verrucomicrobiales bacterium | reverse complement strand
GGTCAGTTTGGCTTCTTTGCCGTCTTTGCCTTCCACGACGACGGCCTTGGTGGCGGCGTCAAAGGACTTCAGCTTGCCTTCGTTGGTGACAACCTTGCCACAGCCTGCGTAGGCGGAGCCGAGTGCCAGGGAAACGATGGCGAGGGTAGCGAATGCTTTTTTCATGTTAGTTTCAGGATGCTTGTTGGATGTGAGCAACCGATTGCGTTGCTGTTCAGTAAACGATTGTTCATAAACTTCGTTTGCACACAAGCCTGATTTTTTCATGAAAACCCGCCTGACCGTCCTCGCCGCCTTCTTTTCCTGCCTGTCCGCCTGGGCGCATCCGGTGCCGGACATCCCGGTGCGGGCCTATTTTACCCAGGAAGGAAAGTGCACGCTGACGGTGGAGGTGGACCCGCGCTGCTTTACTGCAGACCCGAATGCCGCCCCCTCCCTGATGCAGCCCATCCTGCCAACCCTGAGCGAGGCGCGGGTGAAGGAGCTGAAAACGCAGGCGCGGGATCTGGTGAAAAAGTACGTGGAGTTTCATTTTGAGCCCAGCGGACCGGTGCAGCCGGACTTTCGGTTTGACTTCACCGGCCATGACCGCGCCCCACTGGACAGTGAAGATGACATCGTGGTGCTGACCGGGACGTGGGAAACGCAGGTGCCTGCTGGCAGCAAAGGGTGGCGCATCCGAGCCACCCCGGAGACGCCGCTGGCGGTGGTCTTCCGCAATTACATCGCCGGGGTGGAACACCCAAAGTTCTCGGTATTGTTTCCTGGAGAGACCAGTTTTCCCTTTGACCTGAACGCGCCTGCCCAGCCCCTGCAGCACATCGTTTTTGGCTCCTGCCTGGACCTGACGGAGCACCCGATGCTGGATCGCACGCTGACGCTGCCGATGGATCTTTTCCTGTTCATGGGCGACAACATCTATGCCGATACGGAGGACATGGCCAAGATGCGCGCCAAGTATGTGGCTCTGGGCCAGAGCCCCTTTTTCCAAGGGCTGCGGGCCAAGACCCCAGTGCTGGCCACCTGGGATGACCATGACTTCGGGGCGAATGACGGCGGGGCCGACTACCCGATGAGGAAGGAATCGCAAAAGGAATTCCTCGACTGGCTGAATGAACCCAGCGGCTCCCCGTTGCGGAAGCAGGAGGGCATCTATCAGGCACGGACCTTTGGCCCGGAGGGCAAGCGCACGCAGGTGATCCTGCTGGACACACGCTACTTTCGCAGCCCGCTGAAGCGTGTGCCGAAGGACCAGGCCACGAACGGTGGCAGTGCAGTGCCCACGGATGACCTCAGCACCACCGTGCTGGGTGAGGCGCAGTGGTCCTGGCTGAAAGGGGTGCTGGAACAACCGGCGGAGTTGCGCCTGATCGTCTCCAGCATCCAGTTTGCGGCGGCGGCGAGCGGTAGCGAAAGCTGGGCCAACTTTCCCCATGAGCAGCAGCGGCTGGTGAAGTTGATCGCGGACAGCCAAGCCCGCGGGGTGCTCTTCCTCAGCGGAGACCGCCACTGGTGCGAGATGTCGGCCCTCACCCAGGCCGTCCCCTACCCTCTTTATGATTTCACCGCGAGTTCCATGACCCAGGTTCATAAGCGCGGCACGCCCACGCCGAATGCCAACCGCGTGCTGCCCAAGACTTTCCACCAGCCGAATGTGGGCACGCTGGACATCGACTGGGCGGCGAGCGATCCCGCCCTGACCCTGCGCATTCTGGATGCCGAGGGAGCGACGCAGATCGAGAAAACCTTGCACTTGGGCGAGTTGCAGCCGTAATCCCACCCGCGCCCGTAGCCGTGCGCCACCAGCCTTTTCAATCATCCCTATCTATGAGCAAAACCATCGCCTTTGTCGGAGTCGGACGCATGGGAGCCAACATGGCCCGTCGTCTGAAAGAATGCGGTTACAACGTGACCGCCGTGTATGACAGCCATCGTCCCATCGCCGTTACTTTGGCCGAAGAGCTGGGCTGCGCGGCACCCGAAAAGCTGGCGGAGGTGACCGCAGCAGCGGAAGTGATCTTCACGGTAGTGACGAATGACGAATCCATGCGCGGCATCTTTTTCGCCCCCGGCGACAACCTCCTGAAAGACGCCGCTAACAAAGTATTCATCAACTGCGCCACCGTCTCCCCGGGCATTCATCGTCAGGTGTATGAAGCGGCCAAAGCCATCGGTGCCCACAGCCTGGAAGCCAGCATGGCCTCCAGCATCAGCCATGCGCGCGAAGGCAAGCTGTACCTCATGCTGGCAGGTGATGAAGCCACCTACAATGAGGTGCTGCCCATCCTGGAACAGATGAGTGTGAACCGCCGCTTCATCGGCGGACCCGGCCGGGCTGCGGAAGTGAAGGCGCTGGTGAACATGGTGATGAACATCAACACCGCCGGCCTGGCTGAGGGGCTGGGCCTCGCTGCGGCCCTGGGGCATGATCTCGACATGTTCCGCGAAGTCTTTCGCCAGACCGGCGCCAACAGCCGCGTGCTGGAGACGGACAGCGGCGCCATGGTGGCCCGTGAGCATGACTGCTGGTTCTCCGCCGAGCATGCGGCCAAGGACAGCGGCATCGCCGGCAGCATGGCCGAAAGCGTCGGCCTCAATCTGCCACTGAATCTGGCCACCATCTCCCAGTATCAGAAGATGGTGAGCCTGGGCCTGGGCGGACTGGACAAATCTGGCATCGCGGAACTGACCTTCAAAGGGCGGCACGCCTAACGGATCATCGCACAAAAAATCCCATGGCCTTGCGGTCATGGGATTTTTTGTGGTTAGGCCTTGGGCTCAACCGAGTTCAGCCACAGCTTCATCAAAGGCTTCGGCCAGAACGGCGAGACCTTCTTCCAGAGCTTCCTGAGGAATGGTGAGCGGCGGGCAGATTTTGACGGTCTGTCCCCAGGCACCCACAGGGGCGAAGAACAGCAGGCCTTTCTGGTAGCAAAGTTCGATGACACGGTGGGCCAGATCGTGGTCCGGCTGCTTGGTGCCACGCTTCACGGTCTGGAGACCGGCGACGAGGCCAGCACCAGTGACGTTACCGATGACTTCCGGATGCTTGGCCTGGATGGCCAGGCAACCTGCCAGCAGCACGGTACCCATGCGGGCCGCATTGCCGGTGAGGTCTTCATCCAGCAGCTTGCGGATGTTGGCGAGGGCGGCGGCGCAGCAAACAGGGTTGCCCGAGTGAGTGCTGGTCATGGAACCCGGAGGGAACTGGTCCATGATGTCCGGGCGACCAATGACGGCGGCCAGCGGCAGCGAGGAAGAGATGCCCTTGCCGCAGCAAATGAGATCCGGCACCACACCGTAATGCTCGAAGGCCCAGAACTTGCCCGTGCGACCAAAGCCAGACTGCACTTCGTCGAAGGTGAGGACGACTTCGTGCTCAGTGCACCAGGCGCGGAGCTTCTCGATATATTCCACAGGAGCAAAGTCAGGACCGACGCCTTGGTAGCTTTCCATGATGACCCCGGCGATCTGGGAAGGCTTCATGCCGCTCTTTTCGACCGCCTGTAGGAAGCCATCGAAGCTGCTGTCGCCTTCCCAATAACCATCCGGGAACGGCACATTGATGATGGCAGGGTCCATGTTGACGATCCAGGTCTTTTGGCCCGACATGCCGCCTGCCTGCTGGGAGGCCAGCGTGCGGCCATGGTAGCCGCGATCAAAACCAATGATGCCGATCTTCTCACGACCACCGACCGAGATGCCATGGGCGCGGCTGAGCTTGATGGCGCATTCTGTGGCCTCACTGCCGGTGCTGAGCAGGAAGACTTTTTTCAGTGGATCTGGAGAAACGCTGGCGATGAGCTCACAAAGTTCCGGACGCTCCTCGCTCGGGAAAACGTAGTTGTGGATGAGGCCGCTGTTGACCTGATCAATGATGGCCTGACGGACTTCAGGGACCCCGTGGCCGCAGTTCGTCACCAGCACGCCGCTGCTCCAGTCGAGCCAGCGGTTGCCATACTTGTCAAAAACGAAGATGTCTTCGGCACGGTCCCAAACGATGGGCGGCATGCCGCGCATGGACAGGGGTTCATACTTGCGACTCCGCTCGATGTGCTGAATGGATTCTGGAT
>DMMK01000132.1 GCA_003453085.1 Verrucomicrobiales bacterium | reverse complement strand
ATCCTCCCCGACATGCCGTACCCGCTTTCCATCGCCATCATCTCCAAAAATGAGGAGGCCAATCTGCGCCGCTGCCTGGCCAGTGCGGTGGGGTTGGCGGAGGAGATCGTGATCGTGGACAGTGGCAGTACGGACGGCACCGCTGCCGTGGCGGCGGAGTTTGGTGCGCGCTTTGCCCATCAGGAGTGGCTGGGTTTTTCAGCTCAAAAAAACCTCTGCAACAGTTTCTGTACCCAGCCCTGGATCCTGGCCCTGGATTGTGATGAAGAGCTGTCACCCGAACTGCTGGCCTCCATTCGTGCCTTTTTTGACCATGGAGATGCTGGTCGTTTTGACGCGGCCTGGATGGCGCGAAGGGTTTGGTTTTTGGGCCGCTGGATCCGCCATGGTGACTGGTACCCGGACAAAAAAGTGCGCCTTTTCCGCCGGGACAAAGGCCGCTGGGAAGGCCACGCCAACAGCCAAGTGCATGAGCGCCTCTTGGTGGACGGGCCGCACACGACGCTGAAGGGGGATCTTTACCATTACTCCTTCACGGACATGGGGCACTACCTGGAAAAGCATGTGGTTTACACGGATGTCTTTGCCGATCATGAAAAAGAGTCGGGGCGCGGCTGGTCCGTGGTGGCCGTGGCCTTCCGGCCCTGGTGGCGCTTTGTCCGCGCCTACATCCTGCGGCGCGGATTTCTGGATGGGTTCCCCGGATTCTGGATCGCGGTGGCCACGGCGTTTTTCACCTTCATGCGCTACAGCCGCGCCTATGAGGCGAAGGTGAGCCGCCAGGCGAGGGATTGAAAAGTTTGTTAGAATGTGAGGCGGGTGTGATACCTGGAAGTCCCTTCAGGGATTCTCTTGAATGAGGGCTGTCGTTTGGGCTGCCTGCCAGGATTTCTGACCTATGAAAACTCTGCCTCTTCCAACGTCTGTTTTGGAATCACTTGAACCTCGGCTGGCTCCAGCCGGCATTGTCAACATCACCGTATCTGGAGGCGTGCTGACGCTGACCGGAGACGCAAGTGCGAACAACATCGAGGTGGTGGATACGGGCTATGGTGCCTGGACCATCAGCGGCGTAGGCACACAGTTCACTCTGAATGGCACGGGGGCACCTTTCAGCTCCACCACGATTGCCGTGCAAAATTCGATCAAGGCCAACCTGGGTGGTGACAATGACAACCTACAGCTAAATGGCCTGGAAATGAGAGGCACCGTTTCCATCCTCGGCGGCGATGGCAACGATACGCTGAGCCTTTTCCAATGCAGCACGCTGGGTGCCGTCACCTTCGATGGGGGCAGCGCCAACGATGACCTCAGCATCACCGAAGGATTCCACGGCGGCATCACTTTCAAAGGCGGCATCGGGGTGGATACGGTGACTCTGGTGGACTCTACCTTCACCAAAGCGCTGAACCTGAATTTCGGCTCAGGCAGCAGCGCCTTCAGCCTTTCCGGTGACACGATGCTGCATGGCGGTCTGGCCATCCTGGCAACCGGCATTGCAGGCGATAATCACAACTACGATGTCTCCAACACTGAGCTAATGATCGAGGGGGCTGTTTCCATCAAGGCCACGGGGGCTGGTGCGATGAGCCTGCGTCTGGGCAACTTCGTCACCGACAGCATTCGTGTGGTCGGAGGGATGGCGGTGACAGGCGGCACGGGGGCGGATTCCGTCATCTTTTCGCGGGAGGTCACGATCGGCGGTGCGTTCGCATTCAATGCTGGCGCTGGTGGCAATGGCATCTCTTCTTTCGATGTTTCACTGCTGACCTTAGGCAGCTTCAGTTACACAGGCACCACCGGCACCGATTCACTCAGCCTGATCTCCTCGGGTGGACAGATCGCCATCGCGAAAGGATTGACGGTCAAAGCGGGTGACGGCTTTAACAGCCTCAATGTCCTGGCTCCGTCCGTCACCATCGGCGGGGCCGTCAATCTCGCCGGTGGCGGCGGTGGGGACAGTTTCACTATCGGCGGCGACTTTGCCTCCATCAACGGGGCTCTCACCTTCAAGCTCGGCAATGGCTACAACACAGGCACGTTTAACCCCGTCGTCGGCAGGGTGGGCAATGTCAGCTACACCGGTGGGACCGCCGAAGATCTTTTGGATATCGGAAAGTTTGACGGAACCTCCACCGCAATCACCGTGCTGGGCAATATCACCAGCGTCATGGGAACGGGCAATGCAGATCTGTCCATCCGCGATGCCTCGGTTCTTGGAAGCATCCTGCACTCCAGCAATGCCACAGTGACCGATAACTTTTACATCCGGGAATCCTATGTACAGGGCAAGGTGACGGGCAACCTTCTGGGGGCCGCAGGGGCCTTTGTCCAGGTGCAGGACAGCATTCTCGACATGGCCTACTCAGTGTCCACCGGAGCCGGTGGGGATGAAGTGGTGCTGGATACTGTCGCTGGTAGCAAAGTCTCCATCTTCAGGGGCGCGGTGAAGATCCTTCTAGGGGCAGGCGATGACATCGTGACCGCTGGTGGGACCGTAGCGGCGGTTAACCGGGGCAGCCTCTTTGAAAGCACCATTCTGATTGATGGCGGGGCTGACAATGACATCGCCAATCTCGAGACCGGCTATTTCAACAGCTTTGCCTTCCCGCTTCAGACGGTGGCGGTGGAGACAGTCAACTGACCTTTGTCTGCACGCATGCTTTCCTGGCACTCCGGTTTTCCGGAGCGCCTTTTTTGTTACAGGCCTGCTTCTAAAGCACTTGCTCTGCGGGCCGCCCATCCCACCATCCGGGGTGCTCTCCCGCCATCTTCTTTGTTTCACTGCTCTTCTATTGCTCCTGGCTAGCTGCATCGGCCCGCCCAAGGCCCCGCAGGTGCGCGAGCCGGCGTGGACCTGGCCTGGCGTGACGGAGCGGCGCGTGAGCGTGAATCTGGAGCGTGCGGCGGAGGCCTGGGATGCCCTGCAAAATCCACGTGCCAGCCATCAAGAAAAGCAGCAGGCCGAGGCCGCCTATGAGCGTGCCCTGGGCTTCATACTGAAGGACTGGGCACGTGGGGAACTGCCCCGCGATTGGGAAACCGGAACGGTGTTTGAAGGTAAAAAGGGGAGCTATGCGGTGAACCTCCAGCCTGGCCCAGGAAATCCCCTGGAGGTCTCGCCCGCGAGCCTGGACCGCCTCATCCTGGCGGACAAGGTGCGCATCGCTCGTGATTGTGAACCGGTCATCGAGCCTGGGCTGGGCGTGCCTGTTGTCGGGCAGGTGCTGCATTCGGAAGAACTCGCCGCGAAGTATCCCATGATGCCGCTGAATGGCGCGCAACTGACGCTGACTGCCGTGCTGGAGTTTGATCCGCCCCAGGCAGGCCAGCCGCGTGCCTGCCACCTGCATTTTTACAATCCACTGCGCCAGCCCAAGGCGACCGTGGCCGGGCGTAGCACCACGCTGGCGGCCAACTACACGGCCTCCAAGGAACTGGCGCTCAATGATGGTTTCCTGCGCCGTTTTTCCCTCACTGGCCTGCTGTTTCCAGACAAGGTGCTGGACGATGCCGAGCTCTATCGCCTGGAGATTTATGATCCCAAGCGCATCCCTGTGGTCTTCGTGCATGGGCTGATGTCAGACCCCCACATTTGGTACAACACGATCAACGCCATCTACTCCGATCCCGAGCTGCGGGCGCACTACCAGCCCTGGTACTTCCTTTACCCCTCCGGCATGGCCGTGCCCGCCACCTCCTGGCAGCTCCGCCAATCGCTGGAACAGGCCCGTGCGCGGCTGGACCCAGAAGGCGATGACCCCGGCATGAACCGCATGGTCATGGTAGGCCACAGCATGGGCGGCCTCCTCAGCCGGATGCAGACCATCGACAGCGGCGATGGCCTGTGGAACGCCTACTTCAACTGCGAGGCTGAAAAGCTCATGGTCTCCAAGTCCACTCTGCAACGGCTGAAGGAAACGCTGCGCTTTGAAAAGCAGCCTTACATCAAGCGGCTCATCTTCATCGCCGTGCCTCACAAAGGCAGCTCCATGGCAGATCGCGGCATCGTCTCGCGTCTCTCCGCCCTCATTCGTCTGCCCACAGATTCCATGGTGCTGGCGAAGGAGATCGTCACCGGGAACATTGATTCCCTCACCCCGCAGATGCGGGACTGGGGCACCTTTGGTTTTGTCAGTCTGGGCACCCTTTCGCCCCGCCACCCCTATTTGAAGGCCCTGAACGCACAGCCTATTCCGGTGCCGCATCACAGCATCGTCGGCCAGTTTGGCAAAGGCCCCTTGCTGGACAGCAGCGACCGCGTGGTGCCCTACTCCAGTTCCCACCTCGCTACCGGGACCGAGGTGGTGGTGCCTTACTGGCACGGCTGCGTGGAAAAGCCCGAGGTCATCGCCGAGGTGAAACGCCGCCTGAAACAGCACCTGCGCGAAAGCGGCAAGCTGTGAGCGAATGCGAGGCTCCCTCCAGAAACCATTGCCAACGCCCGCAAACGACTGCAAACAACGGCCAACCCCGCTTTTCCTCCCCCCTCTACCGCATGTTTACCACCGGCCAAAAAGTCGTCTGCATCAACGATCAATTCGAGCCCTGGGTCTATGACCTCTACCGCGCCCTGCCCAAGAAAGGCCGCACCTACACCATCCGGGCCATGTCCGTGGGGCGCTCGAACCCGAAGTTCAGCGTCAATGACGATGCAGAGCTGAAGCTGACCGATGCCGAATTCGACATCCTGGTGCTGCTGAAGGAACTGCAAAACCCCGAAGACCCGCACTCCTCCGTGAAGCAGGAACTCGGCTTCCGGTCCGAGCGTTTTGCCCCGCTTGAAGAAGACAGCGAGGAAGTCGAAGACGAAGCCGAAGAACTCATCGGCGCAGGTGCCGCGACTAAAGGCTGGTAACTTTTGCCCCTCTTTTTTTGTATGCTGAAAGTCTATGCCTATCAGGGCTGCTCCACCTGCAAGAATGCCCTCAAGTGGCTGAAAGCCCAGGGCATCGCCCATCAGGAAATCGCCATCCGCGAGACCCCACCGAGCGTGCCCGAACTGCGCTCCATGCTCGCCGCCAAAGATGGTGACCTCCGCCCCCTTTTCAACACCTCCGGCCAGGATTACCGTGCCCTCGGCATGAAGGACGACCTGCCCACCCTACCCACGGATGAAG
>DMMK01000596.1 GCA_003453085.1 Verrucomicrobiales bacterium | reverse complement strand
TGAACCCAGCGAAGGCGGCCACCTCATCGTCAACCTCCGCGCCGAGGCCGACCCCGCCACCCTCATGCACGCCGTGCAGGCCGGCCTCACCGCCACCGCCGCGCAGTTCCCCACCCTCACCGCCAAGCTCGAGCACGAAGAACATTTCCGCCCCGGCAAACCCACGCCGACGCACCGGGATGGGAACTTATAGCGGCTGGGTGATGGATGGTGAGGACTCCGCGCGTTCCCTCTTCTACGTCCTACTTTAACGCACTGTTGGTTACCCACTGTCGAGTGCGGAGTCATTAGGAGGCCTCTCTAACCCCGGCAGCCAACTGATACCTTGCCGGAAATCTGGGGTAGAGGATATTGACGCATGAAAGCTGCCCTGCTCCTCGGTCTCGTCATCGCCTCATCCGCGTGGGCGCAGGGGACCACTCTTTATTCCATCGGCACCCCTTCGGATGAGGAGCAACTTTACCTCGAGATGATCAATCGGGGTCGGGCTAATCCCACGGCGGAAGGTGTGCGCATGGCCACCTCCACGGATGTTGCGGTACGTGCGGCTATGGATTTTTATAAAGTGGATATCCCGTTGATGCAGCAGGAATTCGCCGCCCTGCCCGTGCGCCCACCTTTGGCCATGAATGCAAAGCTCACCCAGATGGCGCGCGGGCACACGCAGGATATGCTGGACAACGCCTTTATGGGCCACTTCAGCACCAATGGAGACGACCTGGGAGATCGCGTGACCTTGGTTAATTACCCCTTCACGTCCCTAGGAGAAAATGTGTTTTCATTTTCCCAATCTGTCGTCCATGGCCACGCGGGATTTCAGGTGGATTGGGGTGCCGACGGTGATACCGATGGCATGCAGGACCCACGCGGCCACCGCGACAGCATCCATGGCGACTTCCGCGAAGTGGGCATTGGGGTGCTGAGAGGCGCAAAGACGAATACTACGACAGGCAAGACCGTGGGGCCTCAGTTGGTGACGCAGAACTTCGGCAGCCAATTCGACAGCCTCGCCTACGTCACCGGGGTGGCTTTTTACGACCTAAATGGCAATAGCTTTTACGATCTAGGCGAGGGCGTCGGTGGCCTAACCGTGAATGTCGTAGGCTCCACGTTTCATGGGGTCACCGCCAATTCAGGCGGCTATGCCGTGCCCGTGCCCACGGCCAATGCGAACCGATTAGTGAGCTTTTCCGGTCTGGGGGCCAATGCCACCGCACAGGCCAACCTCGTCGGCGGAGCCAATGTGAAGGTGGACTTCAAGCCCGTCTTTGTCTCTCCCGTCCTCACGGGTTCTTCGGAGGGTGTCGTGGGCGCAGCCTCGACTTACACCTTCCCAGCAGTTGTCGGGGCCACGGGTTATCAATGGGAGGCCCTAGCTGCCCTCCCCGCCACAAATGATGGGGCGGAGACTTTGACCCGCGTGACCCAGTCCACCACGGGCACCTACAGTCCCCGCTCCACCACAGTGAAGCATGCTGGCACCGCCGCCTACCGACTTACCCATCCAGAGAATGCTCCCACGGCAGAGTGCCTGACCTATGCCGAGACCTTTCTGGTGCTGGCGGGCGGCCAGATGACCTTCCGCAGTCGCCTCCGTATAGCCACTGAAAACCAAGTGGCCAAAGTACAGGTCACGGTCGATGGCGGTCTCAACTGGGTGGATGTTTATTCCCAACCAGGAGCCACCCCCAGTGGCCAGAGCAGCGTTCCTGGGGAATCGACCTTCCAGCTTCGCACCGTCTCCTTGGCCGCTTTTGTGGGAAAGCACATTCAGGTGCGCTTTAACTACGAAGTGCAGGGCGGGGGCCTTTTTCCAGGGACGGACGCAAGTGTCGGCTGGTATGTAGATGACGTCGCCTTCAGCCAGGTGCTCGATGCCTCCAGTGGCGTGGTGACCGCCGTCACTCAGGGGCAGGCCGGCTTCCAATTCACCCCGCCTACCGCAGGTCGTTACATGCTTTCTGTTAGGCCGATCATCTCGGGGCGTTCTTGGTCCTTCAGTCCCCCAATTGAGGTGAATGTCCAGGGCCCTCCGGTGGACATCACCCTCTTGCTTTCTTCTCAGCCTGCCTTTGTGTCGGGCTCGGCCAGCCTGGATTTTCAAACAGTAGGCGTAGGGGCCAGCGGCGTGCAGACCCTAATCATCCAAAACTCCGGCACGGAAAATCTTACCAACCTCGCCGTGGAGATTATCGGCACCCACGCGGCCGACTTCACCGCCGACAGTCTAGCGGCCACCACCCTGGTCTCGGGCGCGCAGATAGAGGTGCCTCTCACCTTCACGCCTCAGGCTGTGGGGGCACGTGCTGCCATGCTGCGTGTCTTGAGCAATGACCCAGATGAAAGCCCCTTTCTTATCAGCTTCAGCGGGCAGGGGTCCACCGCTGTGACCATCACCGTTCCTCCTCGTAGTCAGATGGTGAAAGAGGGCGCCACCACCACCCTCAGCGTCACCGCAGGCCCCGATGTGCAGAGTTACCTCTGGCGGAAAAACAACAGTGTTGTTCTTGGAGCCACGGCGGCTAGTCTCTCTTTTCTATCCACAAAATTGACCGATGCTGGTACTTACCTCGTGCGCGTCACGGGCGGGTTGCCCGTGAGCTTTCAGGACAGCACTCCCATCCATCTCGGCGTGGTGGAAGACATCGAAAAAACATTGGCTCTGCAGGAGGGCAAAGCCGTCACTCTTACCGCCAAGGCCACCGGCCCTAACCTTCAGTACGAATGGAAAAAAGTCGGCGGCCCCATCCTGGAGGAGGGCCCCAACGTCATCGGCAAGCTCACCAAAACCTTAACCCTCAAAGGCCTCGTCACCGCCCAGAGTGGCACTTATGTCTGCGAGGTGAAAACCGGGGATAGCACCGCCACAGCGGGGGCCACCACCCACCTGCGCATTTACCACGATGTTCCCATCGTCGCCCCGGTGCAAAATCTGGATGTCGGCATCGTCGGCGGATCTTTCTACCACCTCATTCGCACCAGCGATTTGGTGCAGAAGACCCCCATCTCCTACGCCGCGAAAAATTTACCCCCTGGCCTGAAGGTCAATGCCAAGACGGGCGAAATCACCGGCATCCCCACCAAGCCCGGCACCTATGAAGATGTCTTTCTGATTGCGATCAATGCCGTGGGCCCCGGGCAAAGCCGCCAGACGATCGTAATCGAGCCCTATCCTACGGGGCTAGCGGGAGCCTACGTCGGCCTGGCTGAGCGCCATCCCGTGATCAATCAAAGGTTAGGTCATCGGCTGGATCTCACGATCACGGCTCTCGGTCAGTTCAGCGGTAGTCTCACTCAGGGCAGCGTGAAG
>DMMK01000505.1 GCA_003453085.1 Verrucomicrobiales bacterium | reverse complement strand
AGGTCAATGGCTACGCAGGCACCGACTTCAACCGCGACGGCCTCACGGCGGAGGCCCTCCATCACGCCTGCCATTGCCTGCGCGAGGACGGTTGCGATGCCATTCTGGCCACCTTCATCACCGATGACGTGGCCACGCTGGAACGGCGCATGAGCACCCTGGTGAGCCTGCGCGAAAAAGATCCGCTGGCCCAGGAAGTCATCGCTGGCATCCACATCGAAGGCCCCTTCATCAATCCTGAAAAAGGCTACGTCGGTGCGCACCCGCCCCAGTGTGTGAAGCCAGCGAACATGGAAGATGCCAAGCGCCTGCTGGATGCCGCCGGGGGCCTTACCAAGATCGTCACTCTGGCACCGGAGCACGACGCCAACTACCACGTCACCGAGTTCCTCTCCAGCAATGGCGTCACCGTTTCCGCAGGCCATTGCAATCCTTCCCTGGACCAGTTGCGCGCCGCCACCGAGCACGGACTCAGCATGTTCACCCACGTGGGCAATGGCTGCCCCATGCTGATGCACCGGCATGACAACATCATCCACCGCGCCCTGGCCCTGCGGGACCGGCTCTGGCTCTGCTTCATCCCGGATGGCGTGCACATCGACTTCTTTGCTCTCCTCAACTACCTGCGCAGTGCGGGGCTGGAGAAAACCATCTTTGTTACCGATGCCATCTCCGCCGCCCGGCTGGGTCCTGGCGACTACACGCTCGCTGGCTGGGACATCAAAATCGGCGAAGACCTCGTCGCCCGCTCTCCCGATGGCTCCCACTTTGTCGGCAGCACCGTCACCATCCCGCGCATCCTCACCAATGGCCAGCAATCCCTGGGCCTGACCAAGGCCGAGCTGGCGCTGCTGCTGGATACGAACCCACGCAAGGCCGTGGGTCTCTGAAGACTGCGCAAAGTTGTTACAGCCCGAGCTGGCCACCGAATCAAGGTGTGGCCAGCCCGCTCAAAAATTGTTCAGCAGCCCGCCGTTTCCGCATGGGAAAATTGACATCTCCCAGGGGGTCTTTCAGAGATTGCAGTAGCGCTTTCCTCTGGGCTTCATCCTTGATGTTCCGGTAGTAGTCCGTGAACCCCACGGGATCCTGCTCCAGCCATTCATAGGAAGCATATCCCAGTCCCACATAACCGCCATTGTTAAACCGCGGGGCTTCCCCAAACACAAAGTCCATGGCCGCCCGTGGATTCTGCTCCGCCAGCCGCTGGGCATAGCCGCGGTAGGCATCGTCGTATCGGTAGGACTTGTCTGCATGCAGGCGCAGCCACTCCCGCTGCTGGTTCATATCCGCCTCACTGAGCCGATTTGATACCGCCGAAAAGGCCCCCTGCCGATGGGCGTCGCTGGGCAGGGCATCAAACCAGGCCATCAATCCCTGGGTGCCACCCTGCTGGATGGCTGCACGGCTCAAAGTACCGGAGATGGCACGGAAGAGAGGTTCATCAGGCTTCACCACACTGAGGGCATAGGCTGTGGCGGATCTGAGGTCCCGGTTGGCATAACCCTGGATCACGCTGGCCAAGGCCGCATCCAGCCGCCCTTCATCCAGTGCCTCATTTTCATTCAGCCACTTCACCGCCGCCTCGGGTTCCAGCGCGCCCCATTGCTCCACCACCCGGTTCACCGCATCGAAGTACCAGGGCTGCTCGGGGCCGTTCTTCTCGATCAAGGCCACGGCCTGTTTGGGATCCCGATGACCGATGGTCTGCCAGAAAAGCGCCCACTCTGCTCCATATTGGCGACCCGTTTTTTTCAAGGTGGCAAACGCATCCAGCACGCCTTGCAATTCTTCGAGGCTTTTAAGGCTGGCGATGAGCTTTTCAAAGGCAGCCCGCCGCTCCAGCGGGTTGGTCAGTTGCAGGACCCCCTGGGCCTGCATGGCCACCGTGTCCTGAGCAAACGCGGCCTCCTTCGGTGTGGCCAAGGGTTTGCTGGAGGGGGCAGTCAGCGCAGGCGAAACGGTCTCCGCGGCGTCACGGGTCGCGGCAAGCGCCGGGGACGCAACTTTAGCAGCCGTTCCTGCCTGTTGCCGCCAGAATAAGAGGCCGCCCGCCAGAAGCGCAACGCCGAGGGCAAAAGCGGATGGGATCCTCATATCGGCAGGATGCTAGGCAAAAGCCGCGTTTTGCACCAGCCTAAATCTCCAAGCCCTGCTAACCCCCATTCATGGCCTGGAGAAAAAGCCAGAGGGCCAGCAGCAGCATGGGCAGCATTTGCAGAGGAGAGGCATCGGAAGAAGGGTCGGCATTCATGGCATTCAGAAGGTTTGGGTTCATCTTCGGGATGCCTGCTTTCGACGAAACTTGCGCAAATAGAATTCAAAGGCGCGTCAGCGGGTGCTGGCGGTCCTTCAGCGGCAGCTCCACCCGCTGCCCGTGCAGGCGGTGGGATTCAAAGATGCCCATCGTCATCTCCAGGGTCACCCGGGCGTCCTTGGCGCTGCACAGGGGTTCACGCCCTTCGCGGATGGCCGCGATGAGGTCGCGCCCTGGGGCCACATGCCCGCCCACCAGCTTGCGCATGTTTTCCACCGTCTCCGTCTTGCCAATGCCCGCCGTGGTGATGGGCACCCAGGAGCGCGGGGTGGCCACCGGATCAAAAGGGCTACCCACCAGCAGATGCGCCACAGGCTCCTCATCAATCCGCAGGTCAATGATGCCTTCTGTCCCGATGATCTGCACCCCAAAACCCGCCGTCTTGGTGCCCGCATTCTGCACCGAATCAAAAAAAGCGGGCAGGCCATCGGCCATCTCAAAGCGCGCATGCACTTCATTGCCAGCCAGGGGCCCGATCCCCTCGGCACCTTCCTTCACATCCGTCTTGGTCACCAAGCGGCTCTCCTGATACACCGTGGCGATGCAAGCCTTGGGATCCCCGGCAAAATAATGCACCAGATTGAACAGGTGAGATCCCAACACCCAAAGGTCCAGCGAGCCGCCACGGGCATCCTCCTTACCGCGCACCCGATATTCCAGCGGGCGGCCGATAGTACCTTCAGCGACCAGCTTTTTCAGCAGCGGCAGCACGGGATGATAGCGGTTGCGGTGGGCCAGGGCCAGCCGGGTGCCGTGTTTTTCACAGGCGGCGATGACCTCATCCGCCTGCACCAGCGTGGGCATGAAAGGCTTTTCCATGTAAATGCCCCGCACGCCTGCCTCGATGGCGGCCTTGGCCATCTCGTGATGCTGATCAATGTGCCGGGGACCGATGGCGACAATCTCTGGCCGGGTGTCTTTCAGCATCTGCCGGTAGTCGGCAAAACCTTTGTCGAGCTTCAGCTTTTTCAGCGCGCCAGCCAGCCCCTTTGGATCTGCATCGGCCACGCCCACGATCTCCGTTTCTGGGATGTCCAGCCACATGGCGTCCAGGCCATGGCCAAAGTTGCCGTGCCCCGTGTGACCGATCACAGCCACGCGGGTTTTGGCAGCCTCAGCACTCCAGGCCGGGTGCAAAGCAAGGGAGGAAGCCACGGAAGTGGCGAGGAAAGTACGTCGTTTCATAGGGCAGTCAGGACTGCCCATACAACGAGGTCCAGGCCCCAAAACTTCAGCCAGCCATCACTGGCCGTCTTTTTTCTCGATCTTGATCTTCGGAATGTTGGTCTGCAACTTGTCGGCCAGGTCTTCGAAGAAGTTTCCGCCATTCGTTTCCTTATGATGGCGCATGTAAAGTCCGGCCAGCAGGGCTGCGATGAACAGGCCGATGACCACGATCGCCGTGCCACAGCCGCCGCCTTCGTCCGGATAGCCCGTGCGCTTGATCTTCGGATTTCTCTTTGGCGGGGGCTGGCGGTAGTTGGTTTTCAGAATTGGTGGCGGTACGTCCTGAGGCAGCACCTCAGGTTGTGGCACATACAGCGGCTCTGGAGCCTCCCCTGCGGCAAAGACCGCCTGAACATCGCCAAAACCCACCCGGTCCCCGTCCTGAAGCTGGGCTTCCTCGATTTCCACCCCGTTGACCCGTGTGCCGTTGCTGGACTTCAGGTCGCTGACAAAACAGCCGGATTCATTCAGCTCAATGACTGCATGGTGTCCGGAAACCGAAGCAAATTCCAGCACGACAACGCTGTCCGGATGCCTGCCGATAGTCGTAGTACCTTCATCAAGCGTATGATTCAGGGTGCTACCGTCCTCCAGATAAAAAACGAGCGTGGCCATGGTGCAGGAAGTGGGGGAATGCTTTATTTCTTGAATGCCGGGCTGGCATTTCAATCTAAGCACACAGAATCTTGGCTTTTTCCTGATGCAATGCCTATGTTGCTCAAAGATCGCCTTTTGCACAAAGTCCTGCCATGATCCCTTCCCTTTTCACCCTCCGCCCTGCCAAAGCGGCCTTCACCTTTCTGGCGGCCCTTTGCCTCTTCACCTTCGTGTCGCCGGTGAATGCAGACTCCACCGAAGATGCGGAAGCCGCCGCCCAGGCCCTGGCGCGTGACCAGGAAAACGCGGGCTACATCTTCCGGGCCGAGGCCTGGACAGGTGCCCTGAGCAAGGACATCGGCAAGGCGGTGAAAATGCAGCTCTTCAAGGGCAACGAATACTGCATCGGCGTGGCCATCCCACGCAAAGAGGGGGTGCACATCAGCGGCTCTGTCCTCGATTTTAAAGGCGACCCCGTGGGCGAAATCCAGCCCGTGGTGGACGGCTGGGGCTTCCTGCTTTTCTTCAAACCGAAGAAAACCGGCGTTTACGTCGTCACCGTCCACCAGACCGAGGCCGGCAAGAAGAAAGACACCGCCTGCGCCATCATCACCGGTTACAAATAACGGTCCCCCCGCCCATTGACTCCGGGGCGTTTGAAGGAATTTTGCTCTGGGCCGTCTAACCTGCCGACTGTCATGAAAGCCTTCACGCCTCTCCTGCTGACGCTTTTGGCGTTGGCCTCTGCGCATGCTGCGCCCCTGGAAAAGATTTCCACGCTCACGGGCAAGACCTACCGCCAGTGTGAAATCGTCAAAGTTCACCCGGACGGGGTGTCCTTCACCCATGCCCCTGGGGCTGCCAAAGTCCTGTTCACGGATCTGCCCCAGGAATGGCGGACCCGTCTGGGCTATGATCCCGCCAAGGCCAAAGCTTATCAGCGCGAGCAGGAAGAACGCCGTCAGGCCCATGCCGCCCTCCGCCGCGAGCAGGAGGAAGAACGCGGCCAGGCCCTGCTGATGGCCCAGCATATCGAACACGCCCGCCTGCGCGGCATTGAGGTGCAGGCCCGAGCCGAGCTGGAGGCGATGGCCAAAGCTCCCCCACCCAATCCGCCCCTCGTTCCCGAAGTCACCCCTCTGGGTGCTGTATTCGACAGCCGGGACTACCGTGGCGTGGGCTACCGGGATCGTTCTCCCTGGCTGGGTTACGGTTATGGCTACCCCTATTCCGGCTACCTGGGGGGTGGTTACTGCCCGCCATACCTCCACCGCGCCTGCGCACCTTATTACCACGGCAGCTTCAGCGGGCGGATCGGTGGGGTCACGTTCAGCATCAGCCGCTGAGATTCTGATTGGCACAGGGGGCAGGCCCTGGCCATGGTGACGGCCCATGGCCCTCCTCGAAGTTCGCAACCTCACCAAACGCTGGCCCGACGGTCGCCTGGCGTTGGATGACGTGAGCTTTGAAATGCGCCAAGGAGAGATCCTGGGGCTGCTGGGCCACAATGGCGCGGGCAAGAGCACCCTCCTCGGCATCACCCTGGGCATGGTAAGGCCAGATGAGGGGGAGGTGCGCATTGCCGGCCACTCCGTGCAGCAGGCGCGGGCCGCCGCCGTCAGCCACGTGGGGGCGATTTATGAAGCCGCCCATTTTTACGACTACCTCACCGGCTGGCAAAACCTGCGGGTTTTGTGCTCCCTCTCAGGCTGGTGGGATGAGGAGGAAGCCCGCCGCGTGCTGAAGCTGGTGAACCTGGCAGATCGAGCCAGTCACAAGACCAAGACCTACAGCGATGGCATGCGCCAGCGGCTGGCGCTCGCCCAGGCCCTGCTGCCCAGGCCGAAGTGCTTGTTGTTAGACGAACCCACCGATGGCCTGGACCCTGAAGGCATCCGCGAGTTCCGCGAATTCATCCTCAAGCTCCGGTCGGACTTCGGCATGACCATCCTGCTCAATTCCCACCTGCTGGCCGAAGTCGAGCAGATGTGCGACCGCTGCGTCATCCTCAAACAAGGGCGCAAGATGTATGAGGGGCCCGTGCCCTCGCGAGAAAACAAGCAGGGCGTCTATCACCTGCAAACCCGGGACACCGCGAAGGCGAAGGAAGCCATCGCCCGTGCCGGAGCCATGATGGATGCCGTCACCAGCTTGGTCGAGCTGCCACCGCATTTGATCGGCCATGACCTGCTGAAAACCCTGGTGGAGGCTGGTGTGCGGGTGGACTCCTGGCAGCCGCACAAACCCACCCTGGAAGAATTTTACCTGGGAATGACCGGCGCATGATCCTCTTTTTCCGCCAGTGGCAGGGTGAACTGCTGAAGCTCTTTGCCCGCCGCCGCACCTTCATCGGTTTTGGGGCCTTCCTGCTGTTTGAAACCGTGCTGCTTATCGTCTCCCACCTGCAAGGGGTGGAGCGTTTTTTTGAGCGCATGATCTCGCGCCAGGGCCAGTCGTTCGACCACTACTTCTCCGCCCTCACCCTGGCCCAAATCATCATCGGCTTTTCCGTGGTGCTGCTGGGCGCCATCTTCCTCGCGCTCGTGGCGGGAGACATCGTGGCCAAGGAAAACGAAGACGGCCACTACCGGCTGCTGCTCGTCCGGCCCATCAGCCGTGTGCGCCTGCTGTTCATCAAATACCTCACCTGCATCGGTTACACCTTTGCCCTGGTGCAGTTCATAACATGGTCATCCTTCCTGTTAGGCCTGTCGCTGAAAGGCTGGGGCGGGGGCTTCTTTGTCATGATCCCGGATGTGGGCGTGCTGGAGTTTTATGATTGGTGGCCTGGGCTACAGCACTTTGCCCTCGCCTCCCTGTTCCTGGCCTTCAGCATGAGCACTGTCAGCAGCATCGCCTTTTTCCTTTCCTGCCTGCCCATCAAGCCCGCTGCGGCCACCATCACCGCCCTCTCCTATTTCCTCATTGATCGCATCCTCCGGGAGACCAGTTTCATGGAAAGCTACGATCAGCTCCTGCTCACCAAGCACATCAGCAGTTGGGCGCGGCTTCTGGCGCAGGACATCGCCTGGCCCCAGATCATCCGCGCCTTCACCGTGCTCGCTGCCGTCAATGCCTCGCTCTTCATCGCAGGCGCAGCCGTATTTGAATCCAGAGACCTGAAATCATGACCTTGATCGAGACTGTCAAAGACCTGCGCGCCTGGAGAAAGGCCGCTGGCCACGTGTACTTTGTGCCCACCATGGGAGCCCTGCATGAAGGCCACGCCACCCTCGTGCGCGAGGCCCGGAACCTGGCAGGTGCGGATGCGAAAGTCGCGGCCAGCATCTTTGTGAACCCGCTGCAATTTGGGCCTAACGAAGACTTCGACCGCTACCCGCGCACCCTCGAAACCGACCTCGCTATGTGCCAGGCCGCCGGTGCGGACATGGTTTTTGTCCCCAGCGTCAAAGAGGTCTATCACGCCGACCGCAGCATTCAGATCCAGGAAAGTAGCCTGTCTAAAGTCCTCTGCGGAGCCAGCCGCCCCGGTCACTTCGACGGTGTCTGCACTGTCGTGGCCAAACTCTTCAACCTCGTCCAGCCTGACGACGCCATCTTTGGAAAAAAGGATTACCAGCAGCTCGCCATCATCCGCCGCCTCGTCCGCGATCTCAATTTCCCCGTCGAGATTCACGGCATCGAAACCGTGCGCGAAGACGACGGCCTGGCCATGAGCTCCCGCAACCGTTATCTCAGCCCTGCCGAGCGTGCCCAGGCCCCCGCCCTGCGCGCCGCCCTGGTCAAAGCCCGCGAGGCGTGGCTGGGTGGAGTCACAGGCAGCCATCGACTGCTGGAGATCATCCACCAGCACCTCGCCGACCACGCCAGTCTGGGGCGCAAAGACTACATCGCCCTTGTCGACCGCCACACCCTGCAACCGCTGCACACCCTCCAAAACGACGGCCTCATCGCCCTCGCCGTGTTCTTTGATAAAGCGCGGCTGATTGATAACATTGAGCTGGTGAGGTAATCTCGGCGACTTCTTTCATTCTCTTCACCGACCATGTCTGACTCCAAACCTCGCCAAGAAAAAACCATCACCCTTGAAATGCTTCAGAAGATGTTCCGGAACATCTTCGACAAGACCGATTGGAACATGCTGGAGAACATGCTTTGGGGTTACTTTTTCACCCATCATGCGCCTGAGGCTTTGGTGAAAGCAAAGGACCTCCTGGTGGCTCAGGGTTATCGTTTCGTGGACATCTACCAGTTGGATGAAGCCGACGACCACGGCAACCGCCCCTGGTGGCTGCATGTGGAAAAAGAAGAGACCCACACCCCCGCGACCCTGGATGCCCGCAACGATGAGCTCTACCAGTTCGCCTACGATCAAGGCCTGGACAGCTACGACGGCATGGACATCGGCCCGATTCAGGCAGAAGTAAACTGATCGGCATGGAAACGTCTACACCAGCCAGCCTGCCCACTTTTGTGGATCTGCTGCAGCGTTGTGTTGACGAGCCTGGTAAGCATCTGGAGGAGCAGTCTTGTGTTCATTTCGATGCCTATTTGTTCGGTTATTCAGCCACCGGAAGGCTTCGCGGTACGGAGTGTTTACCAAACAGCTTTGAAGCAGCTTTGGAGCAGGACTTTGGCATCAGAAACCTCAAAGGTTACTCTTTCTCCCACTGGTCTTTTCTGGTTGCTGCTTTGGGTGAGCCTGGAGCCTTGCACCGAAAGTTGGAGTATTTGAAGGCCCTGTATACGCCCGTGCAGACTTTTGATGTGCCTTCGAGGCCCAAAGATCTCTTGAGCCTGCTCGACAAAGATGGCGGCATTCGGCAGCGCCCAACGCTGTATCTGGGAAATGGTGCTTCCTCAGTCTTACTTTGGTCCCTGATTTCCGGCAGTTGCTGGGCCGAAATAGATGCAGGTGTCCAAGCGGGGCCGATAAACCATTTTTTTATCGGCTTCCAAGCTTGGATCGAAAAAAAATACCCATTCTCCCGTGGCATCCCCTGGGGCAGAACTCTGCTTCTTGTCACTATGAACTGCTCAAAGTCTAGCGTGGACACCTTCTTCAGGCACCATGATTCGTATGCAAAGCAATTGAAACGAAAGAAGGCTAACAAAGCCCAAGCTGCCTCCCCCTAACAACCCGCTGGCGCGAGGTGTCATTCTCGCCATGTTTGGTGGTGTCATGAGTCCCGTCTTGACGAGAGGCAACGCCGTTCCAACCCGGAAAACTTTGCCGATCCGCAGATCGAGGGCTCGAGGCATGGCTTCAACCCGTTTATCCCTTTGTGATTGATTACGATTTTATCATTGTCGGCAGCGGTGCCGGTGGTCTGAGCGCTGCGCTGCATGCTTCCGAGCACGGAAACGTGGCCATCATCACGAAGCGGGGCACGCTGGACTCGAACTCCAACTGGGCCCAGGGCGGCATCGCCTGCGTGACCAGTGAGGAAGACAGCATCGAGCAGCATGTCAGCGATACCCTCATCGCCGGCGCGGGACTCTGCAATGAAGCGGCGGTGCGCACCATCGTCACCGAAGGGCCGGACCGCATCGCCGAACTCGTGAAATGGGGCGTGGACTTCGACCAGCGCGAAGCCTCCGACGGGCATCTGGAATTTGACCTCACCCGTGAGGGCGGCCACTCCCAGCGCCGGGTCTTGCACGCCGCCGATGCCACTGGACGAGAACTGACGGAGAAGCTGCTGGCGGCGGTGAAGGAGCGGCCCAACATCACCATCTACGAGAACCACTTTGCCATTGATCTCATCACCACGGCGAAGCTGGGTTTTGTCACAGAGGACCGCGTCCTCGGGCTTTACGTGCTGAATGAATCCACCCATGAGGTGGAGACCTTCCGCTCAGACCGCATCGTCCTTTCCACCGGCGGCTGCGGGCGTGTGTACCTTTACACCACGAACCCCCGCATCGCCACGGGCGACGGTGTGGCCATGGCCTGGCGCGCCGGGGCCAGCATCGCGAACATGGAGTTCATCCAGTTCCACCCCACCTGCCTGTATCACCCGCAGAAACGCTCCTTCCTCATCACCGAGGCCATGCGTGGCGAGGGTGCCCGGCTGATTGACAACAAGGGCAATGAGTTCATGCACAAGTATGATCCGCGCGGCTCCCTGGCCCCGCGTGACATCGTCGCCCGCGCCATTGACAGCGAAATCAAGCGCACCGGTGGCCCCTGCGTGTATCTGACATCTCTCACCGCCCGGCGGAGTTCATCCTCAGCCACTTCCCGAACATCTACAAAGCCTGCCTGGAGGTGGACATTGACATCACCAAGCAGTCCATCCCCGTGGTGCCCGCCGCCCATTATCAATGCGGCGGCGTGGTGACGGATGTGAACGGGGCCACGCGCATCCGCGGCCTCTGCGCCGTGGGGGAGGTGGGCTGCACGGGCCTGCATGGCGCGAACCGCCTGGCCAGCAATTCCCTGCTGGAGTGCCTCGTCATCTCCCATCGCGCCGTGGACCACATGCTGCGCAAGATGCCCATCGGCAAAGAGGCAGAGCAGACCTACACCCTGCCACCCTGGCAGAGCGGTGAGGCCGTGGACAATGACGAACTCGTCGTCATCTACCACAACTGGGACGAGATCCGCCGCCTGATGTGGGACTACGTCTCCATCCTGCGCACCACCAAGCGCCTGCAACGCGCCGCCGCCCGCCTGCGCAACCTGAAGCGCGAGGTGCAGGAGTTTTACTGGAACTTCCGCATCACCAGCGAGCTCCTAGAACTGCGCAACCTCGTGGAAACCGCCTCCCTCATCGTCGAATGCGCCATCCGCCGCCACGAAAGCCGCGGCCTGCACTTCACCCTGGATTATCCCGAGAAGGATCTGGTGAGGGAACCTGCGGACACGGTGGTGAGAAGGTATTAGTACAGTAGTCATCACTCTCCGAGTGATAGGTATGGGATTTCGCTTCATGTAAAAGTCCCGGCATAGATTGAGCCCCTTGAGAGATTTCCACCCCTCCCAGCATCACTCGGAGAGTGATGACTACTGTACTTGAGCATCTGCCCCTCCCGCTCTACCTGTTCCCCTCGCCCACCGGATGAAGGACACCCTCGAAGATCTCGAACAATTCATCATTGATGTCATCATCCACAATCGCCGTGGCATGAGGGCGACTTTTTTGCGGATGGTGTTCTGGTTTCTCTCGGGCATCTACAAGGGGGCGGTGCGGCTGCGGCTGTTTCTTTATCGCGAGCGTTTCATTCACGACCACCACCTGGGCGTGCCGGTGATCAGCATTGGCAACATCACGGTGGGCGGCACGGGCAAGACACCGGTGGTGGAGCTGTTTTCCAAAGCGCTGCTGGCCCAGGGACGGCGGGTGGCCATCCTGAGCCGAGGCTACAAAAGCAAACGCCAGCGCAAGATCCCCCTGAGCTGGCGAATCGCCGCGAAGCTGGGTCTGGCCCGCAAGCCGCGCGAGCTGCTGCCGCGCGTGGTCTCCGATGGTGAAAAGGTACTGCTGGATTCTTATGTAGCGGGAGATGAGCCTTTCATGCTGGCGCAAAACTGCAAGGGCGTGCCGGTGGTGGTGGATCGCAACCGCGTGAAGGCGGGGGCCCATGCCATCCGCAAATTCGGCGCGGATGTGCTGATCCTGGACGATGGCCTGCAATACCTGAAGCTGAAGCATCGCCATGACATCGTGCTGGTGGACAAGACGGCCCCCTTTGGCACAGGCTACATGCTGCCGCGTGGCACCCTGCGCGAGCCGCCTTCCAGCCTGCGCCGCGCCAGCTACATCTTCCTGACCAAGTCCGATGGCGACAGTGGCGAGATCATCGAACAGATCCGCAAGTACAACCCGGTGGCCGAGATCATCGAGTGCCGCCACAGGCCCGTCCACTTTGAGCACATCCACACGGGTGAGCGTCTGCCGCTGGATACCTTTCGCGGCAAATACGTGGGCGCGCTGTCCGGCATCGCGGTGCCGGAGAGTTTTGAAAATGGGCTGCGGAAGCTGGGCGCGAAGGTGCACTGGACATCGCGCTTTACCGACCACCACCGCTTCCAGGAAAAGGACATCACACAGTTTATCGAACGTTGTGAAAAGGCCGATGCCCATGCCATCCTGACCACAGAAAAGGACTTTGTGCGCTTCCCCAAACTGCCTCCGGGGGACATCCCCATCTACTTCCTGCGGGTGGAGATCGAGATCATCAAAGGCCGCGAGATTTTCGACAAACTGGTGCGGCTGATCGCCGAGCCGCGCCATGTGACCCAGGGCCTCGTCAGCGCGGATCTGGTGGAGACCACGTCATGAGTGAAACCGCCACTTTTGAACTGACACACCTCCAGTTAGGCCAGGAGGCGGTGATGCGTGAAGATGTGGTGGCGCGGGAGGAGCCGCTGGAGATCCGTGTGGAGGGCCGCAGCGTGGCCGTGGTGATGCGCACGCCGGGTCATGATGAAGAATTGGTGGCTGGGTTTTTGGTCACGGAAGGGGTCGTCACCCGAGCCCGCGACATCCTGGAAATCTCCCAGTGCCCGAGCGTGAACAATGAATACGGCAACATCGTGGACGTGCTGCTGGGCGGGGCCGTGGTGAACTGGGAATCGCTGACACGTCATGTCTTCAGCGCCTCGAGCTGCGGCCTGTGTGGCAAGACAAGCATTGAGTCGGTGTTTCAGAAATTCACGCCGTTGAATCCAAACCAGTGCTCAGTCCTCAGTGCTCAGTCCTCAGACGAAGAGCTCGCATCGAAACCATCTGAAAACGGCGCACTGAGGACTGAGGACTCCTCCCCTTCGCTCTTCACTCCCACCATCTCGCCCTCCCTCATCGCCTCCCTCCCTGCCAAGCTGCGGGCTGCGCAGGAAACTTTTTCCAAGACGGGCGGGCTGCATGCGAGTGCGCTCTTTGATCTGGAGGGAAACCTCATCGTGCTGCGGGAGGATGTGGGGCGACACAATGCGCTGGACAAGGTGCTGGGCTACGCGCTGCAGCGGAACCTGCTGCCCCTCTCGCAACACATTTTGTTAGTCAGTGGCCGGGTTTCTTTTGAGATCATGCAAAAGGCCCTCGCCGGCGGCATCCCCATCCTGGCGGCGATTTCTGCGCCCAGCAGTCTGGCAGTGGACTTTGCCCGCGATTCAGGCCAGACTTTGATCGCCTTTCTCCGGGGCGAAACCATGAACGTGTATGCCCACCCCGGACGACTGCTTTCCCCAACTCAGCCCTAACCACCATGTCCAACCC
>DMMK01000500.1 GCA_003453085.1 Verrucomicrobiales bacterium | reverse complement strand
CTTCTCCAATTTTCAGCTCTCCTTCATGGCTGGCGCGTGGGATGCCCTTTTCTTTAGCCCAACGCACAGCAGCCGCCTTCCGGGCACTGTCAGTAAGTTCTTCAGGGGTAAGAGAAGCTGCGCGAGCGATCCCGCCAGCTTTACGTTTCGGAGTGGATTTTTTAGCCATGCGTGCAATATATGTATTGCAGGCACTGCGTGCAAGTACTTTAATGGACGCATGCAAACTCTCGCTACCGCCCAACGTGCCGCAATCCTGCGATGTGTCATTGAAGGCAACTCTATCTTGAGCACGTCTCGAATCACTGGCGCCGCCAAGAATACCATCGTGAAGCTGCTTGCAGAGGCGGGGAATGCTTGTTCTGCCTACATGGACAAGGTGATGGTCAACCTGCCATACAAGACCCTCAAACTTGATGAAATCTGGTCGTTTGTGGTGTGTAAGGAAAAGGCCAAAGAAGGCGCGAAAGGGCAACATCCCGGCGATGTGTGGACCTGGACCTGTCTCTGCGCAGATACCAAGCTCATCCCGTCCTGGCGGGTAGGTGATCGCTCTAGAAACACCGCTTTCGCCTTTTGTGCTGATTTAGCCCCACGGTTCAATGGTCAGGTTCAAATCACCACCGACGGCAACAATGCCTATCAATGGGCCATTGGAGCCAACTTTGGTGACGCTGACTATGCCCGCTTGGTCAAGATTTACGGCAAGGATGACAAGGGCCTGGATATTGTGACGGGCATCCGCAAGGAGTCGGTTTCTGGAACTCCTGACTTTGATCTGGTGAGCACAAGCTTTGTGGAACGGGCAAACCTGACCATCCGCATGAGCAACCGCCGCTTTACACGCCTCACGAATGCATTCAGCAAGAAGATGGAAACCATTGTCACATGCTGGCGCTGTCGTTCATTAGCTACAATTTCTGCCGGAAGCACAGCACAATCAAGATGACGACAGCCGAGAAAGCCGGGATTTCAGATCACAAATGGACCCTGGAAGAAGTCGTTGAGATGATGGACGAATATCAGGCGGAGCGTGAAAGGCTGGCCTTTGAAGAAGCTTTCAGCCTCAAGTTGTAGAATCCTCGCACATCGCCAAAGACGCACACGCCCCAGGCTCCACTGACTCCCTGGTATCTTGATCCTGAAAGCGGCGGGCCTAATCCAGAGGTACGCAAACCGGGGATTGCGTATGCTTCTGATTTACCATAATCCATCTGACTCACTACCCACTTTTCTGACACAACGGCCCAGATCAAAACCCTCCGAACTTCTCAATCCGCGATCAGGGACTCGAGATCGCTCTCCAAAAGCCCCGCCATGAGAGGCGACTGCTCATCCAGCGCCGCCTCCACCAGACCGCGTTTTTTCGCCTGGAGAGCCAGGATTCGCTCCTCCACCGTCCCCCGAATCGCCAGACGATAGGCGGTGACCACCCGCTGCTGACCGATACGGTGAGCCCGGTCAATGGCCTGCGATTCCACCGCCGGGTTCCACCAGGGGTCCAGTAGGATGACGTGGTCCGCGGCGGTAAGGTTCAATCCATAGCCACCAGCCTTGAGGCTGATGAGGAAGACCCGGCAGGAAGGATCCGATTGGAAAGTCTTCACCTGGGCATCGCGATCCTGACTGCCACCATCCAGATAGGCGTACGTGGTTTTCTGTTCGCCTAAATAATCACGAACCAAGCGTAAATATTGAACGAACTGACTGAATATGAGCACTTTTCCACCACCATCGATGATGGATTCCAGGCGCTCCTGCAGCATGGGCCACTTCCCGGACAGATCCTCCCGGTCCAGCTTGCCTATAGTATCCCCCTGCAAGCCGGTGAGACGCAAATCGCAGCAGGCCTGGCGCAGACGGAGCAGCACGGTGAACATGGTCATCTTCGCCCCACCCTGGCCGGAACGCTTGCGAGCGGCCTTGATCTCCTCGCGACCTTCCTCAAGCAGACGCCGATAGACCTCACCCTGCGCTGGCGATGGATCGCACCACAGCACCTGTTCGATCTTATCTGGCAGGTCCTTCAGCACCTCCCGCTTGGTGCGCCGCAGGAAATAAGGGCGAATGAGCTTCTTCAGACGTTCACTCGCCGCCTGCCCAGCCGGAGTTCCCAGGGCCGTCTGGATCGGCTGATCAAACCGCTCCTTGAAATTTTCCCGGCTGCCCAGGTAACCAGGGAGAAGGAACTGAAAGATGGACCACAGATCCCGGGTGCTGTTTTCCACCGGGGTCCCCGTCAGAGCGACACGAGCGTGTGCGTTCAGGCTGCGGAGGCATTTGGCAGCATCCGTATCGGGGTTCCGGATGTAGCTGGCTTCATCCAATAAAATGAAGCCAAATTTTTGAATCTTTAATTGATCAACATCTCTAACCACCAACTGATAAGTGGTTATTATCACGTTAAAATCGTTAATATTATTCAGCACGCTTTCACGCTTGCTCCCTTGCGAAATGGTCACCTTCAAATGAGGGGCAAAGCGCTCAAACTCCGCCAGCCAGTTCCCGCACAGGGATTTCGGGCAGACAATCAAAACCGGCTCCTGAC
>DMMK01000261.1 GCA_003453085.1 Verrucomicrobiales bacterium | reverse complement strand
GGTGATCCGCGTGCCCAATATTCAGCGGCCCTTCCGGGTGGATGCCTACCCCTCCAGTTATTCCAAGCAGGCTGCCTCTGCGACGGAATCACGACGGGTGGTGGTCGATACCCGGCTGCGCATGCTGCGGGTGACGGAGGGGGCGCGTCTGCTGGCCGCCTTTCCGCTGACGCCGGGCTCGGATGAGCACCCGGCACCGCTGGGAGAATGGAAGATCACTGGGGCGGTGCCCTGGCCCTGGTACCGTTACGATGAAGGCGTGCTGAAGCGCGGTGAGCGCACCGAAACCTTTTACAACCTACCTCCAGGGCCGAACAGTCCCGTCGGCGTCTTGTGGACCGGGCTAAATCGCCCCGGCGTGGGCATCCACGGCACCGCTTTCCCCGAGACGATCGGCCGCTCCGGCAGCCATGGTTGCATTCGCCTCTCCAATTGGGATGCCGCCACCTTTTACACCTTGGTTCACAAAGGCATGGCCGTCACCATTCAGTGATGGGCCTCGTACGCCTGGGAACCGGCGATTTAGAGAGGAGGCTACGTCCTTGCTTGCGTCCCGCGCTGCCCGGTTCTAAAACGGCGTCCACACCTCCATGATCCTCGATACCCTCGAAAACGCCGCCCGTTACGAAGTCCTGTCCCCACGCTTTGCACAGGCATTTGCCTACCTGCGGGGAGTGGATGGCACCCAGGAGCTGGGCCGGGTGGACATTGCCGGCGATGACGTCTTTGCCATCGTCCAGACCTACACCACCAAGCCTCAGGAAAAGGCCCTGTTTGAGGCCCACCGGAAGTACATTGACGTGCAGTTCATCCACTCCGGGCGCGAGACCATCCTCTGGGCACCTCTGGCGGCAATGAAGGAAGAAACCCTGGCTTACACCCCGGAGAAAGAGGCCGCTCTGTGGAAGCTGGTGCCGGATGTCACCTCGCTGCACCTCAGCGCAGGCCATTTTGCCATCCTTTACCCAGAAGATGCCCACGCACCCTGCGTGGAGTGGGACGCCTCCAGCGAAGTCTTCAAGGTCGTGGTGAAGGTGGCCGTGGACTGAGCCCGCCCCAGATGAGCTGCAGTCTACGTTTTCCCTCCAAATCAGCGAGAAAAAAGACCGGACAAAAGGCCGATGCAGAGCCCCATAACACGGTGAAAAAGACCGAGAAGTTTTTTTCGGGTTAAATAATCCTTTGCACCCTGCCAAACTCCGCTACTTTGCGCGCCCTTTTCCCCGACCAAATGGAACCCCAAAAGAACATCCTCCGACTCGGCCTGCCGAATGGCAGTCTCCAGGAGCCGACGCTTGAACTCTTGAAGCGTGCAGGGTTCCATGTGGTGGTTTCTTCCCGCTCTTATCGCCCCACGGTGGATGACAAGCAGCTCGAGCTGCGCCTCCTGCGCGCCCAGGAAATTGGCCGTTATGTCGATCATGGTTTCCTGGACTGCGGCATCACCGGCAAGGACTGGATCGCCGAAAACAAGGCCGACATCGAAGTCTTGGCTGAATTCAATTACAGCCGCGCCACCTCCAATGCTACCCGCTGGGTGCTCGTGGTACCCGAAGATTCCCCCATCCAGTCCGTCAAGGACCTGGAAGGCAAGCGCATCGCCACGGAAGCCGTGGGCCTGACCCAGACCTACCTGGAAAAGAACGGCGTCAAAGCCGAAGTCGAATTTAGCTGGGGTGCTACGGAAGTGAAGGTGCCGGAACTGGTGGATGCCATCGTGGACATCACCGAGACCGGCAGTTCCCTCCGCGCCAATAAGCTACGGATCGTGGACACCCTGATGGAGAGTTATCCTCAGTTCGTGTCCAGCAAAGCGGCCTTCCAGGATGAATGGAAGCGCCAGAAGATGGAAACGCTCGTCCTGCTGCTGAAAGGCGCACTCGAGGCTCGCGACAAGGTCGGCCTCAAGATGAACGTGCCATCCTCCGCCCTGAAGGAGGTTGTCGCCAGCCTGCCTGCAGAGCGTTCCCCCACCATTTCTCAGCTCGCCAATGCGGACTGGGTTGCCGTCGAGACGGTCATTGCGGAATCCGTCGTGCGGGAGATCATCCCGCGGCTCAAATCTCTCGGTGCCGAGGGCATCGTGGAATATCCGCTAAACAAAGTCATCCCCTAGGATGACGCAAGAACACAGGAGAACACAGACATGGGATCGCTGAAAAAGCGCAGAAAGACGAAGATCAACAAGCACAAGCGCAAGAAGCGCATGCGCGCGAACCGTCACAAGAAGCGTTTGCGCTATAAGTCCTAAGCGCTAGCCTCGGTCACATGATGTGCCACCGTTCTGCGAAGAGAAACGCTCGATTCGCCGACGGGGGTACCATGTCCCGCAGCCGCCGCCGACTTCGAGTCTGCCTGCTCGGCCTGCTGACCCCGCTCTTCGGAGAGGGGAGCACAGGCCGTGAGCAGGCAGACTTGTCTTTCCCATCTCTGACCAGCCCTCCAGCGCTGCACCTGCAGCGGGACGGAGAGCGCGTGGCCGAGGCCCTGGCTCATTACACCAGCGCCCTCCAGTTTGAAAACTCCGGCAAGCTCCGCGAGGCGCTGGATCATTACTTGGCCGCCCTGGCCGTGGACCCCGCCAATCCGGACTTGGCCATGCACACGGCGGAGTTGGCCTACAGCTTCAAAGGCCGCAAGGAGGCCCTGGCCATTTTGCAAAAGGCCGTGCAGGACAGCCCGGACATCCCGGCACCCTACCTGAACTTGGCCCGCTTTTGCGCCACCTACGCCCCGGACGATCCTTTTGAGAACGACCGTGCCCGGCAGACGCTGGAGACCGCCCTGCAAAAGTTCCCGCAAAAGGCCGAGGTTTACGGCTTCGCCGCCATCACCTACCTCACCCAGGGCCAGCGCAAGGATGCCATCGCCATCCTGGACAAAGCCCTCCGCCTGGAGATGCCCGACCCCGCCTTTTGGCTGACCCTGGGCCGCACCGCCCAGCAGGTCTGGCCACTGGCCCAGAGCGAAATGCGTGAGGAACACGTGGCCCGGGTGAATGCCTTTTATGCCAAGGCTCTTCGCCACGCCCCCGGTGTGAAGCATGAGTCCGTGCAGCTCGAGGTCGCCCAATATTACCTGCTGAGCAATCAACTCCCAGAAGCACGGGACCTGTGCGAAAAAATGGTGGCCCAAAATGGCAATCTGCCCGCGCGCAAGCTCCTGCACCGCCTCTACGATGCCTTTGGCGAAAAGGACAAGGCCCTGGCCCAACTGGTCGAAATCGTGAAGGCCGATCCCAAGGATGTCGAGCAACGCCGCCAATTGGCCAGCGCCTATGAATCGCGCGACGATTTTGCCAAGGCCGTCCCTCACCTGGAGACCGCCATCCAGATCGGCGGCGGGGAAGGGGAGGACTACCTTTACCTGGGCGAGCTGCTGCTGCGTGCACAGCTTTTTGACAAGGTCATCCAGCTCAGCCAGCGCAGCGTGAAGCTGTTTCCAGACCAGGCCATGTTCTATGTCCAGGCCGCCCTGGCCCAGCGGTCACTCCAGCGCTGGGACAAAGCCATCGAGGCCTTTGAATCCGCCGAAAAGATGGCCGAAAGCGGGCAGGGAGAGCTCATCAACCACCGCTTTTACTTTCAATACGGCATCACCCTGGAACGCGGTGGCCGCCCGGATGATGCCGGCCGCATCTTTGAAAAGTCCATCACCCTCACCCCGAAGGATGAGGTGGAATCCGCCGCCAACACGATGAATTACCTGGGCTACATGTGGCTGGAGCTCGACCGCCACCTGGACAAGGCCGGCGAACTCATCCGCAAAGCCAACGAGCTGGAGCCGGACAACGCCGCCTATGTGGACAGCCTGGGCTGGTGGCATTTCAAAAAAGGCGACTACCCGAATGCGGTCAAAGAACTCCAGCGCGCCATCTCCCTCCTGGCGGAGTTGCAGCCGGACGATGCCGAGATCATCGAGCATCTGGGCCAGGTTTACCTGAAAATGGACGACCTGGAAAAGGCCCGCGAGCAGTTTGAAAAAGCCCGCGCCCTCCAGCCCACCGACCCCCGGGTGCA
>DMMK01000745.1 GCA_003453085.1 Verrucomicrobiales bacterium | reverse complement strand
GCCCTGCGCAGTTTGCCTGGAATCCGGCCACCGGTCTCCAGCCCCTCAGCGCGAGAGTCAACCGTCGTATCACCAGAAAGGACTGGCACTGGCCTTACTGGCTGGCAGGCACCGTGGGGGTGCTGGTCGTTCTGCAGGTGATGGTGCATGGGTTACTGGTGGACAGTGCCCGTGACTCCTCCCGGACCAAGGATCCCCGCAGCTCCCGGATTGCTGCGGACCGGGCCCTGGCGATATCGCTCACGCCCAGTCAGGAAGCCCGGGCCCGCCACTGGCGCGCGGTCAGCCTTTATGATGAGGAGCACGAAGACGAAGCGCTGGCAGAGGAACTGCACGCCCTGTCTCTGAACCCGGAAGCCTCGGCCCCGCAGGCTCTGCTAAGCGTTCTGTATCTTCGCAGAAACGATTTGGAACGCGCCCAGGCACACGCCCAGCGCGTCGTTGAGAAAAAGGACACGTATGCCGAAGTGCATTGGGTTCTGTCCAAGATCGCCCTGAAAAAGGGCCGCATCGCCGCTGCACGCCTCCACATGCAGCGCGCCATCACGCTGGCTCCCGGCGAGTCCTATTACGTCAACGCCCTCAACAAGCTGCCCCTCCCTCCCATCCATGGAAACTGAACAGTTCGATGAACTCATCCGGTCGCTGGAAATCCGGGCCGGGGCAAACAGGCGCGGCTTTGTATGGCGCACGGGCGCACTGGCACTGCTTGGCTATGTTTTTTTGCTGGTCGTGCTCATCGGTTCACTGGCCATCACCGCCAGTCTGCTGGTGCTGATGTTCATGGCCCCCAACGGGCTCACCATCAAACTTGGGCTCGTTTTCGGCATCCTCATCGGAAGCATCGCCCTCTCCCTTATGAAGGCGCTGTGGGTCCGCATGGATGCACCCGAAGGCCTACCTCTGACCCGGGAAAACTCCCCGGAGATCATCGCCCTGGTGGAAAAACTCCGCAGCCAGCTCAAGTCTGCCCCTTTTCACCACATCCTGCTGACCAGCCAGTACAATGCCTCCGTCTGCCAGATCCCGCGCCTGGGCATGTTTGGCTGGCACCGCAAGTACCTCCTGCTCGGCCTGCCTCTGCTCCAGAGCATGCAGCCCAGGGAATTTGAGGCTGTGCTGGCCCATGAGTTCGCCCATCTTGCCAGCGGCCACGGGCGTTTTGGCAACTGGCTCTACCGCCTGCGCCGTTCCTGGGAACAGCTCATCGACGACATGCGCAGCGGCAGGAGTTCCGGAGGCCATGTCCTCATCGGCTTTTTAAAATGGTTCTGGCCTCGCTTCAACGCCCACGCCTTTGTACTTTCGCGGGTGCAAGAATATGAGGCCGACGCCGTCGCCGCCGAATACGCCGGGGCGGAAAACATCGCTCGCTCCCTGATGCGCATCTCCGTTTATGACCGGCATCTGGACGAAAGCTTTTGGGACCGGGTGTCCAGCCGCGCCACGCATGAGCCGAAGCCGCCGCAGGACATTTTCACGGAACTGCCAGCCCTTTTGCGGGCGGGCCCGCCTGATGAATCGGCAGGCAAATGGATGCGCCAGGCTTTCCTCATCAACACCAACAACAGCGACACCCACCCCTGCCTGAGAGAGAGGCTGGCAGCGCTGGGCCAGCTCCCGCCAGAAGATCACCGGACGGCCTTGCCCGTGCTCGACGGCCCCACCGCTGCGGAAGCTTTTCTTGGCGAGCACCTCGTTCTTTTGCAGGACATGCTCAGCCGTGATTGGGCCGAAAAGGCCCGGCTTTCCTGGATGGAACGCCATGAAACCACCCGAAAGCTGGCCGAGGAAGTGAGCGAAGCGGAAGCCGAGATCAACCGGGCTGGAGAAGCGGGAGCCGAACTCACGGCCTTGTATAAAAAAGCCTCCGCCCTCATCAAGCTGGAAGGCGGCAAGGCAGGCCAGCCCTTGATCGCCCAGATTCTCGAACGTGATCCTGGCCACGCCGACGCCCTCTACATGCGCGGGGAATATCTGCTGAGTGAAGACGAGGAGGCCGGCATCGCCGATGTGCGCCGTGCCATGGAACTGGACCCGGACTGGACCAAGGCCGGATTGGATGTGCTCGCCAGTTATCATCACCGGCACGGCAACAAAGCGGCCCTGCGCGAGCTCGAAAAGGAATGGGAAAAACATTCAGAGATGCTCGATGAGGCCGAAAAGGAACGCTCCATTGCAAACGCCAGCAACACCTATGAACCCCACGGCCTAGATGCGGAGGTTGTCGCCCGCATTGCCGCCATCCTGGCCGCTGAAAAGGAGGTGCAGGCCGCCTGGAGTGCGCAGAAAAAACTGTGGCATCTCACCAAACATCCTCTCCATGTCCTGGGCCTGCGCATCAAATTCCCCTTCTGGCAGCTCCGCCGCTCTTCCGCAAAAAGGAAGCTCATTGACCGCCTGATCGCCCAGCTCCCCTTCCCTGAACAGTTCATCGTTTTCATCCGTGAAAAAGACCTCCGGGAACTCGGCAACAAAATCGCCAAAGTGGAGGACTCCCTCATCTATCAGCGGCCTCCTCCGCAATAGGACGAGGCCATGTTTCAGC
>DMMK01000143.1 GCA_003453085.1 Verrucomicrobiales bacterium | reverse complement strand
CCGCAGGCTTGAGCACCTCGGCTATGGTCACGGAGTCGCGGCTGAGCTCGCCCCGGTAACCAGGCAGGCCTTTGTCATCCATCATGTGACCGATGCCTGCCTGATGCGGATACAGTCCTGTAAGCAAAGCCGCGCGGGTGGGGCAGCAACGGGCGGTATTGTAAAACTGGGTGAAGCGCACGCCACCCTTGGCCAGGGCATCCAGGTTCGGCGTGCTGATCTCACTGCCAAAGCAGCCGAGATCCGAATAGCCCATGTCATCCGCCATGATGAGGATGATGTTAGGCCGATCCGCCGCGTGGGCGGAGAGGAGGGTCAAAAGGAAGCCGATGAGCAAGAACGGACGCATTCCCTTATCACGGAGCAACCATCCCCATCTTGCCAGTGAAAAAGGCACCGCTGCCTATCCGGAATGCAAGTGGCGGAAGAAACGGAGGGACGACCTATGGCGCCGCAGAAGATGACTGCACGAGGTACTTCTTTTGAAACTCTGCCGATGCATCCAGGCCAGCGGCGATCCATTTCATTTCATCCTGGCGGACGGATTCGTGGTAGGCGGCCCCTTTCAGCAAGGCTGATTTAAGGCTGGCCTCCACCTTGGTCATATCAAAACCCATGGATGTGCGACCGCTCTCTTTGCATTTCTCGGTGAGGCGAGTTTTCTCCTTTTCATTGGGGGCCTTCAAGGCGGCGTGCATGTAGCAGAGGCCAGCGAGGTTTGCGGCATTGTCCCGGAGGTCGCCCGCCATCAGAAGGTCGCCCAAGGCCTCCTGCAGCAGCGGGTTGTCAAAGTCTGCAAAGAAGATCATGCCTGTCACGCCACGGATGGCATCGGCCCGCTGTTTGGTGGTGAGTGTGAGCTGCTGAGTGGCGCTGGTCGGCAGGCCGCCTGCCTCCTGGCGCGCGACAAACCTGGCGAAGCCCGGGGTCATCCAATTGATTTCGCCCGAATCCCCCTGCAAGGCTGCTGGCAAGGTCTGTTTTTCGAGGACCCATTCCACCAGCCACTTTTGATATTTTTCACGTCCGAAATGGGCGTTGGCATTGATGGCGAGAGCTTTTTCAATCCAGCGCAAGGCTTCCTGAAGATCGCCTGTGTAGATGTAAAAGGTGCCAAGATTTGAACAGGTTTCGTACAGGCCTGGGACCAGCTTGTCTTTGCGCAGCATCGTCTGGATGGCGGCCTGATGGTCGCCAAGCTTATGCTGGGAAACTGCCAAGTCATCGAAGTGCGAGGGAAGAGATTTGTCAGAGGCGATGTCTTTCTCCCGCTGCTGGATGCGCCACTGGTGAAACTCCTTGGAATGGCGGGCAAAGCTGCCGCTGATGAGCACCCCGATGCCGGGAAAGCGGGCGCGTTCGGAATTCAAGGTGTCACTGTCCCAGATGCAACCATAGGCGGCCTGTGACAGCAGCGCAGCGAAGAGGATGACCTTGATCCACGGCAAATTCATGAGGACATGATGCCACGCGTGGGCTGCCGCCGAAAAGAACTTTTTCCCAATTCACTCTGGCTGCTGCCAGGGCACGCTGCCGCCACGCTGGATGTGCAGGCGAAGCTCGGCGGAAAGTTCATTGAAGATCTTCGGGGCCTTCATGCGGAGATTGGTTTTCTCCTGAGGATCGTTCTTGAGGTTGTACAATTCCAAGGGACTGAAGGGGCTGTTCTGCATCAGCTTCCAATCTCCGCGAATGAGGGCCTCGTAGCTTTTGCCGCCATAGGCGGCACCGCCCTCGCGACGCACGAAGTAAAGGCTGCGTTCAGTGCCGACATCTTTCCCCATGAGCACAGGAACGAGGCTGACGGAATCAAGTCCTGAGCGAGGCGTGGCTCCAGCGAGTTCGAGAAAGGTGGGAAAGACATCGAAATTCAGGCCTGCATAATCGCTGCGAGATTCGGCCTGGATGTGGCCGGGCCAACGCACCATGAAGGGCACCCGCAGACCGCCATCGTAGTGGCTTTGTTTGCCATCACGCCAAGGGTCGTTGTTCTGACCGTGAGGCAGGGAGCCACCGTTGTCTGCGGAGAAAACGACCACGGTATTTTCCTCCAGACCCGTTTCCTTCAAGGTGGCGAGGACCTGACCGATGCGATCATCCAGGTGCTCGACAAAGGCGACGTTCATGGCGCGTTTTTCATCGAGCTGCGGCGCGCGTTTTTTCACCTTGTCCAGCCATTCGGCGGGGGGCTCGATGGGGAAATGCGGAGCGTTGTAGGCAAGGTAAAGGAAGAAGGGCTGGTCCTTTTTGCCCGCACGTTCCTTCAGGTAATCACTGGCCCAGGTGGAGAAGAGATCGGTGGCATGACCGGTAGGATCAATGACTTCCGCATTGCGACGCATGTAGTTATTCCCGTGACGCAGATGGGTGCTGTAACTGTCCATCATGTCGCCCAGAAAGCCGTGGAAGAGATCAAACCCGCGCTCATTGGGGGTGTTGGGGGACTCCAGTCCCAGGTGCCATTTGCCAATGGCGGCTGTGTGGTAGCCGCTCTTTTTCAGTTCATCGGCCAGGGTGGGCAGCTTCGGGTTAAAGTAGCCCCAGGAGTTCTCGGGCTGGGTGCGGATGACGCCTGGCACCCCGGCGCGGTCCGGATAGACACCCGTGAGCAAGGCCGCCCGCGAGGGGGAGCAGACGGTGCAGTTTGCCCGCATGCGGGTGAAGAGCATGCCTTCCTTCGCCAGGCGGTCGATGTTCGGCGTCTGCACGTCCGAAGCGTGGTAGGCGGAGACATCGCCATAACCGTGATCATCCGTGAAGATGATGAGGAAATTGGGCCGCGCGCCCAAGCCCTGATTGAAGGTGCAGAGGAAGGCGAGGGCCAGTAATGAAAGGAGCTTCATGAGAGGTGAGAAGAAGGCTCAATCCAGCAGCGTGAGGGTGACACGACGCACATCCATGACGGATTTGCCGGGGATCTCGAGCGCACGCAAGGTCAATGCCCCCTGCCCTGCCTCCAGTTTCATCTCGCCAAGATTCAGAGTGCGAAACTCCTTCATCTGAGATTCGCCATCTGGACGTGGCAGGGTATCCTGATTCGTGTAAAGCGGCGGGTCCCAGCCCGGGGCAACCTTGCCACTGAGACGGCTGTCCTTGAAAGCCAGTTCCACGGTGGAACCGGCATCGGCGATGGGACAGGTGTAGTCCACGGTGACCTCATAACGGCCTGCGGTGTGGACATCCAGCAACCAGACCATGTGGTCGTCCTTGGCGGTCCAGTTGACAAAGAAGGAGCAGTTGGGGGCGTTACTGCTACGCTGCACTCCGCCGCGTGGTTCGCCATCGCGGGCAGGCAGCATGGTGATGGGAAACTCACGATAGCCCACAGGAATGGGACGAGGATCCACGGCATTGCCGCCGCCTTTCTTTTTGCCCTTGGCCTTAGCCTCCTTAACCGTCACACCCAACACCTCTTTGCGCCAGGTGGCGACTGCTTCGCTGAGTTTGGCCGCGAGGGCGGGTTCCTTGTCATTGATGGCGGTGGTCTGGCCAGGATCGGCGACCATGTCATAAAGCTTGCCCGCATTGTCCAGGCGATGCTGCTGGGTGCGCACGCTGACATTGGAGGCCCAGGTGGAGAAGATCATGCGGTCGGGCCATTCGATGGCCTGTTTTTTCAGCAGCGGGGTGAGGTCGCGGCCATCGAGAGGCCTGTCACCGACGCGGGGAATTTGGGCCAGAGAAACGAGGGTGGGCAGGAGGTCGATAGCCCCGGTGATCTGCGTGACGGTGTGGCCCTGCGGCAGGGTGGAGGGCCAGGAAATGTAAAAGGTGGAACGCACACCGCCTTCGTCTGTCGTCCCTTTTTTTCCCTTCATGCCGCCGGTCCAGCGGCTGCTGTTCGGGCCATTGTCCGCGAAATAAATGACGATGGTGTTTTTTGTTAGGCCATGCTCTTTCAGCCGCGCCAGCACCCTACCGACATTGCCATCCTGATTTTCGATCATGGCCAGGGCGCAGCGCGTTTCATCGGCGATTTCATTGGCGGCCACGGTCGCGGTCTGGGTGAGGGGTTTGTCTTTGAAACGCTGCCAATCCTTCTCCGGTGCGGCCCAGGGAGAGTGGGGGGTGGTGAAAGGCACGTAGCAAAAGAAGGGGCGGTCCTTGTTCCGATCAATAAAGTTCAGCGCCTTGTCCGTGCAGATGTCCACGATGTAACCTTTCTCGCGCACCATCTTGCCGTTCTGTTCGAGCGGCGGGTCAAAGTACTCCCCCCAATGGCCGGAGGTGTGGCCGTAGTATTCATCGAAGCCGCGTGCCATGGGATGATAAGGCCACTGGCTGCCATTGTGCCACTTGCCAAAGGCCCCGGTGGCATAACCAGAAGCTTTGAAAGCATCGGCCACGGTTTTTTCGCCGAGGTCCAGCCGCTCCTGCCCGGTGGAAACTCCGCGCACACCCCCACGAGGATGATAGCGCCCGGTCAAAAATTCACCCCGGGTGGGCGCACAGACGGGGCAGACATAAAAGCGATCCAGCGTGACACCGGATTTGGCGATGGAATCAATGTTCGGCGTGGACACCATTTTGTTGCCGTTCTGGCTATAATCGCCCCAGCCCGCATCATCCGCCAGGAAGACGACCACATTCGGTTTGGGCGACTGGGCGACGGCCAGCGAACAGAGGCTGAACAGAATGAGCAGGAAGGGTTTCATGATGGCGGGACGGCAGGTGGGGCCGAAGCACGAAAAACGCAGAGGCGCGGGCATTCCTTCAGCGAAAAAAGGAATTCACCTGCAACGAGCCGGACTTGCCTTTTCCCTGCCTTCAAGAGATGAAGGTGGCATGAAACCCTGGCACCTCCTCCCTGCCCTGCTACTGACCTGCCTAGCCCCGGGCCAAGAGGTGGCCCCCAAACTGAAACCACACCCGCAGGCGGTCAAAAACAGTCATGCCCCTGGCGAAGTGGACCGGCCGGAGATGCTTCCATTCATCGTTCAAGATGCCAGCACACTGCCGGGAATCGTGGTGGATGAAATGGAGGCGGTCTTGGTGGGAGAGTGGCAGTATTCCACCCATACGCCGCCTTATGTAGGCCTGGGCTACCTTCATGACATGAAGAGTAGCAAGGGCCGCAAATCTGTGACCTTCACACCCGACCTGCCCCAGGACGGCTGGTATGAGGTGCGTGTGGCGCATTGTTACAATGTGCGCCGGAGCACGCGAACTCCGGTCACGATTCATCATGCGGAGGGTGAGACTTCCATACGCATCAATCAGCAGGAGGAACCGAAGCAGGGGCGGCTGTTTCGCTCCCTGGGCAAGTTTCGTTTTAAAGCCGGCCGTGCAGGCTGGGTGCGCATCTCCAATGAAGGGACGGAGGAGAACAAAGTGGTAATCGCCGATGCCGTGCAGTTTTTGGCCGTGGCAGCGGAGTGAAGGAAAGGACGGTAAAAAAATCCCGCCCCAGAGGCAAACCTCTGAGAGCGGGTCTTCGACGTGACTTCTACTTCGCCAGGCGTGGTGTCGTCTCGGCAGGCAGGGACTGGTTTTCGACCCACACATACTCCTTCCAGGCGCCTTCATAGAGACGCACATTCGGATAACCGGCGACATGCTTCAGGTAAAAGCGCACGAGGCTGCCTTCACGCGAGGTGCCGCAGTAGCAGATGATCTTTTTGTCCGGGGTGATGCCGGCTTTTTCGAGTTCGGCCTTCACTTCGGCGAAGGGTTTGAACTTATGGGTGTTGTCCTTCTCCATGAGGCGGGCCCAATGAAAGCTGACAGCCCCTGGGATGTGGCCTTTGCGCAGCCAGACATCGTCTTCACCGATGAATTCATTGAGAGGACGGGCATCCACCAGGACGACATCGGCTTGGTCTTTTTCCGCCTTCACCGCCGTGATGTCGGCAGCGATTTCGGGAGTGCCTTTTTCAGGGAGCACTCCGGCAGGATTGCCGAAGTAATGCTGGGTGGTGGGGTTGCCTTCAGCCTTCCATCCAGGCAGTCCGCCATCGAGGATGCGGATGTCTTTAATGCCGGCTTTTTCCAAGACGTGGGCCACCATGGTGGCGCTGAGGATTTCGTCATTCGGCAGCACTGCCCCCGTGGCATAGACGAGATGAGTGCGGTCTTTGTTGGCCCCGGCGCGGATGAGCAGAGCCTGAGTGAGATCTTGCGGGAGATACTGCACGGGCACGGCGGCATCGGTGCCGCGCAGGGTATCGAAATTCAGGTGATGGGCCGTGGGCAGGTGGCCACGGAAGTAGTCTTTGTAACCGCCGCGAGTGTCGAGCACGATGGGGCGCTTGGCAGCGTCCGGGTTTTCGATCAGAGCTTTGGCTTCAGCAGGGGTGATGAGGCCGATGTCGGCGTGCGATGCAGGAACCAAGAGGGCCAGCAGGGCTAGGAATGTGCAGATAGGTTTCATGGAAGGGATGGTGTGGCTAATTAGAAAGTGAAGACGAAGTTGATCTTGGCGATGACGCTCACGGAGCCCTGGTCGGGGAAGTTGGCCCAGGTTTCCAAAACGATGTTTTTTGTCAGGCCGTCTGATTTCAAAAAATCACCCGGCACATGAAGTAGGCGATCGCGGCCAGGACTGCCGCACAGGGCAGCGTGATGACCCAGGCAAGAAGCACTGGGATGGCCGTGTGCCAGCGCGCCTGGCGGGTAATGATACCAATGCCGAGGAGGGAGCCCACGGAGACATGCGTGGTGGACAGTGGCAGGCCATAGACGGAACCCGCGATGACCAGCATGGAGGTGGTGAGATTGGCCGTGAAACCCTGGCCAGGATTCATGTCTGTGATCTTGTGAGAAAGTGTTTCGGCCACCCGGCGGGCACTGATGAGGCCACCCAAAGTCATGGCGACCGCGACCAGGAAGATGCCCTTTTCCCCAGTGCAAAAAGATACACCTCCCAGAAGAGCGGCAATCTTGGGCGTGTCATTCAGACCACGGGCAAAACCAACGGCGCCCGCGCTGAGAAAATGCAGAGCGTCCAGGGTGCGGGTGCGATGATCAGGAGCCAGCCTTAACCCTCGAAGCAGCACGTAGAGCAATGTGCCCAGGAAGATGGCCACGACAGGTCCCAACAACAAAGGCACCGCAAACGTGCTCCAAAGATGGCCAAAATTCACCCCCGTGGGACTCGCCACCAGACCTGCGCCCACCAAGCCTCCCGTGAGGGCATGTGTGGAGGAAACTGGAAAGCCGAGCCAGGTGGCCAAACTGCCTGTGACTGCAGCACCGGCTGCAACGGCAAGAAGGAAAGCAGGATCGGCAATCAAGGCATCTGGAACCAGTCCCTTCCCTGAAAAAGCCTTGATCAAATGCTGCGCCAAAAACACCGCACAGACAGCGCCTGCCCCCGTGGTGAAATTCCCCCAGTTGAGCGCCACACGATACGATGTGGTGCCACTGCCAAAGAGTGAAGCCACGCCTTTGAAATTGGCGTTGGCTCCATTGGCATAAGCCACAATGGCAGCAACAAGAACGATGAGGATGGGCAGCACGGGCCTGACAAAGCAATGCTTATTTGCGCAGTCAAGCAATTACAAAGACGGTCCCACTAGAATCGAAGCCGTCACTTTTGGAGCTTCTTTTTCTTCACCCCGCCAGATGCCTTAAGAAAGGCCTCATCCAACTCAGCCGGACGCGCATCTTTGAACTGATCAAGCACCCTGGCCAGGCGCGTTGCAGCTGCGACAGGTTCTCCGGTCAAAGCTTCCACGGCCAAGGCTTCTTTCTCCAAAGGATCTGCGACGAGGTCAAAGAAACGATGGTCACGATAAAGTTTGAAGCGGTGGTCAAAGGCAAATTCCTGGACGGTGAGATCGGGTTTTTGGCGGGGTGAATACCAGCCATACAGCCATTCACGCGGCGTGCCAGGCTGCCCTTTTAA
>DMMK01000704.1 GCA_003453085.1 Verrucomicrobiales bacterium | reverse complement strand
GAGAAGCCATCTGCTGTATCGTTGCCTTTCCTTTCCATGGCGTTCCTGGCAGCGGGTGCGCAGGTTTTTTTTGGTGCTTCGTGTGCGCCCGGACATCTGGCCTCATGCCCTGGTGCTTAGCATCTGTTGGGGCCTCCTTCTTCCCTGGTGGCTGCTCTCCTGGGTCTGCTTAGCGCCTTTGGGAGGGCTGGTGCGGTATTTTATGCTGCTTCACCCGGCTTTTGATTTTCGCTGGCCTTCGCGGCACTGGCTTCGCTCGTTTTCGACGGGAACGCGTGTGGCGTTCATGGTGTCATTGCTCCTGCTTGTTCTGACTGCGCTCTGTCTGGTGATTCCCTGGGAATATCCGGTGGGCTGGGCAGGCGTGGCAGCGGTGCAGCTTTACTTTCAGGCATACTTTAAATCCGCCGCAATCCAAACCCGACAGGACCAGTATCCCAGTGCGCCATCATCATGGTTGAACCCCGGATGCTCACAGGCGTCCTGATCCGGGATCAAGGTTCTTCGCCAAGGTAGGCGGCTAGATGCTTGCGCAGCTCGGCACGGGCACGGAAGAGCAGGCTTTTGACGGCCGGGAGTGACATTTTCAGGATCTCGCAGATCTGCTCATAGGGCAGTTCTTCGTGGCGGCGCAGCACCACGGCGAGACGCTGTTTTTCCGGTAGGGCCGCGATGGCTTTGTCCAGCGCCTGCTCCAGTTCTTCCTGCTGGGTGATCTGGTCGGCGGCCGGCGCGGTATGGTCGGCAAACTGCTGCGGGGCGTGCCCGTCATCCTCCTGCTCCAGGGGGATTTCTTTGCGGCGTGAACGGCGCCGGGTTTCGTTGAAGACCAGATTTCTTAAAATGGTAAACAGCCAGGTGGTGAATTTGGCCGTGGCTTCATAGCGCGGGGCGCTTTTCCAGACCCGCAGAAAGACCTGCTGTGCGATGTCGTGGGCATCCTCCATGCTGCCGAGCATGCGGCAGGCGGTGCCGATGACCATGCTCTGATGCATTTCGACGAGCCGCTCAAAGGCCTGGATGTCGCCTTCCTTCACGCGCAGCATCAGGCGTACATTTTCTTCATCATCAGAAAATGCATCGTCACCTGCCACGCGGGTGGCAGGCAGGGCAGGGGAGTCGGGCCATTCCGGTTCCGGCATGACAAGGGTGGGCAACAGGCTCACGACGCTAAGGGCGGTCATCTCCGCTATCAACCACGCTCGTGCGGATTGGTTGCAGATTTGTCGTGAGGGACTGTATTTGCATCCGGCGGGAGTTTGCGCTTTAAAGGGGACGTGACCTTCCGCCACCCCAAACACGACGTCTTCATCCCCGATCTAACCGACCCCTGGACTGCGCTGCGCCGCGTGACGCACCTCGGCATCGTTTCCCACCAGGATGACCTGGAAATCGCTGCCTATCACGGCATTACCGAATGTTTCCACAGCGGTGACCAGTGGTTCGGCGGTGTGGTGGTGACGGATGGCTCCGGCAGCCCGCGCCGTGGCCCCTATGCGGACTACACGGACGATGAGATGCAGAAAGTGCGCCTGGTGGAGCAGCGTAAGGCCGCCTTTGTCGGGGAGTACAGCTTCATGGCGCAGTTGGGCTACCCCAGCGAGGACGTGAAGGAGCAGCGCAATGGTCCTGTCGTCGAGGACCTGAAATTCATCCTGGAACACTGCCAGCCCCAGATTCTGTACGTTCACAATCCCTGCGACCGGCACGATACCCACGTGGCCACCTTTCTGCGCTGCCTGGAGGCCATCCGTGCGCTGCCTGTGGAGATGCGGCCCAAAAAAGTGTACGGCTGTGAAGTCTGGCGCAAGCTGGACTGGCTGCTGAGCGAGGACAAAGCCATGCTGTGGGTGGATAAATACCCGCATCTTCTGCGTCCGTTGCTGGGGGTCTTTGACAGCCAGATCAGCGGCGGCAAGCGCTATGACCTGGCCGAAGAGGGCCTGCGCCATGCCAACGCGACCTACTTTGACTCCCACACCACGGACAAGACCAGCCTCTTAACTTTCGCGATGGATCTGACGCCGCTCACGAAGGATGACAAGATGTGTCCGGTGGAGTACGCCACGAACTACGTGAAGCGGCTCGAAAGCGATGTGCACGACCGCGTGAAGAAGTTCATGTGATCCCATGCTGGATCATATTTTTCTAACCGTCTCCGACATGGAGCGTTCGATCGCTTTCTACGAGCGTGCTCTGGCCCCTCTTGGGATCGAGCATGCGGTCGATTACGATGGCAAGGATGGCCCGGAAGGTCATCCGGATCTCAAAGGATTCGGACGCGACAACCGGGTTTCGTTCTGGCTCCGCCAAGGAACTCCGCAGTCGCAGGCGGTGCATGTGGGATTCCTTGCCCACAGCGAGGCAGAAGTTCAAGCTTTCTACATGGCTGCCATGGCGGCAGGAGCCAGCGACAACGGAGCGCCGGGAGCGAGGCTTTACTATGATCCACGTTACTATGCGGCCAATGTGTTGGATCCCGATGGTTACAGCTTGGAGGCTGTTTACAAGAGCTGGCAGCACCCAAAGGCATGAGGTGCTCGGACGGGGGCATAAAAAATGCCAGCCGGTTTCCCGGCTGGCATTGAAGTTTGGCAGCAATCGCTGGCGCTGATT
>DMMK01000706.1 GCA_003453085.1 Verrucomicrobiales bacterium | reverse complement strand
TGACGAAGGGAACGTCTCTGAAAGTCGTGGTGCATGTGGGGGCGAACTGCCTGGGGGATGTGGCCGCGCTGGCTGCCCAGGCGCAGGCGCTCGGGGCCGATGCCATCAGCGCCCTGGCTCCCAGTTACTTCAAGCCGCGCAGTGTGGAGTCACTGGTGGACTGCTGTGCGCAGATCACCTCCGCAGCACCGGAACTGCCGTTTTTCCTGTATGACATTCCTTCGTTCACGGGCATTTCACTTTCGATGCCTGAGTTTCTGAGCCTGGGAAAAGAGCGTCTGCCCACCTTGGCCGGCATCAAGTTCACCAATCCGGATGGCATGATGTTCCAGCAGTGCCTCTATCATACGGAGAAGGCGTTTTCCATTTTGTGGGGAACGGATGAATGCCTTCTGGCTGGCTTGGCCCTGGGGGCCACAGGGGCCGTGGGCAGCACGTACAATTTTGCCGCGCCGATTTACCAGAGAATCATCCGCGCCTTTGCCGAAAAGGATTTTGAGACGGCTCGTGCAGAGCAAAAGCGGTCGGTCGAACTGGTCGCCCGGCTGGCTTCCGTGGGCTACATGGGGGCCGCCAAGGCCGTGATGAAAATCCTCGGGGTGGATGTCGGCCCGGCCCGACTGCCCCACTCGAATCTCGATGCGGCCCAGGAAATGGCTCTGTCTGCCGATCTGGACCGGATGGGCCTGCTGAGCGCCGAGTTTAAGCTGTAGTCGCCCGTTTTTTACAATCCCATTGGAATCTTCAATGTCAGCAACCTAACAAACAATGCGTAAAATAATCTCCTTTCTGTCGTTCGCTGCGCTTTCTATGGCGCAGGAATCTTCATTGCCAGTGCCAGCCCTGGATCTGTCCAAGGATGTGGCGCGCCAAGTCCAGGTGGACCGCGAGTCCGGCCAATACCTGGGGCACCCGACCACGGTGCTTCTGGAAGATGGCAAAACCATGCTCTGTGTGTATCCCAAAGGCCACGGCAAAGGTGGCATTGTTTACAAACGCAGTGCCGATGGCGGCCTCACCTGGAGCGACCGCCTGCCTACGCCCGAAAACTGGGTCACTTCGCGCGAGGTGCCCACCCTGCACCGCGTCGTGGATGCGGCGGGGAAAAAACGTCTCATCATGTGGAGCGGCCTCTATCCGGCACGGCTGGCGGTGAGTGAGGACGACGGGGCGAGCTGGAGCGGTCTTAAACCTGCCGGGGACTGGGGTGGAATGTCATGGGCTTTACGGAACCGCTGAAAACACCGGGCCATTACATGGCGATGTTTCACGATGACGGACGCTATTTTAGCACCACCAATACTCACGCCAAGCCGCCGCTGTTCATCCTCTACAAAGTCTTTTCCAAAGATGGTGGCCTCACATGGGGCAAGCCGGAGCCGGTGTTTCAAAGCAGCGACGTCAACCTCTGCGAGCCCGGATTCATCCGCTCCCCCGATGGCAAGGAAATCGCCGTGCTGCTGCGGGAGAATGCCCGCAAAAAGAACTCCCACATCATCTTCAGTCGGGATGAAGGCCAAACCTGGACCGCCCCGCGTGAACTGCCCGATTCCCTGAATGGAGATCGCCACACCGGCGAGTACACCGCCGATGGCCGCCTGTTCATCTCCTTCCGCAGCGTGGCCCCCAAAGGCAAGACCACCCCCTATTTGGGAGATTGGGTGGCCTGGGTGGGGCGTTACGAAGACCTGGCTGAGGGGAAACCTGGCCAGTATCACGTCCGCCTCATGGACAACACCAAAGGTTATGACTGTGCTTATCCCGGGGTGGAGGTCTTGCCGGATGATACCATCGTCACCACGACTTACGGGCACTGGACCGCCGGAGAAATGCCCTACATCATGAGTGTGCGGCTGAAACTCAGCGAATTGGACGCCCTGAAGAAGTAAGAAGCACAGGAGCAGGTCTTTTAGGCCGGGTGTCGCCTTCGGGGGGTACCCGGTTTTTCATGGGGACCACGGGGGAAGACGGTCTGGGGGCTCATGAATGTTCAATTTCCACAAACTTCATGCTTTCCTAAATGGCGCACTGAACTAATCTCGCCCCCGTGATTTCTCAACGCATGTATCTCAGTATCTGGCTAGGCATCCTCATGGGCAGTTCAGGCTGCAGTTCTACGGACAAAAAGCCGGACGAGCTTGCGGAAGTGCGCAAAGCCGCTCTGGCCACCCCAGATCCGGTCATCTTGGACAATCCGCTGGCCAAGCGGATGAACAACCCTTCCACCATGCCGACGGTGCCGCCTGCGGGGGCCAAGATCGGCTATTCCCAGGTGAACATCACGGAGAAGGTGGTGGCCATGACCTTCGACGACGGCCCTCACCCGACCCTGACTCCCAAGCTGCTGGACATCCTGAAGGCTCGCAACATCAAGTGTACCTTCTTCGTCATCGGCCGCAGTGCGAAAACCTATCCGAATATCATTCGCCGGATGATCGCCGAAGGTCATGAAGTCGCCAACCATACCTGGACCCACGCCAGCCTGACCAGCCGCTCCGATGCCCAGATCCGCACGGAACTGCAGCAGAGCGAAGACGCCCTGGTGGCTGCGGCAAACTATCGCCCGCACCTGATCCGCCCTCCCTACGGTGCCATCAATACCCGTATCAAGCAGTTGATGTTCTCTGAATTCGGCTACTCGACCATCATGTGGTCCGTGGACCCCCAGGACTGGCGTCGCCCTGGCGTGTCGGTGGTGACCAGCCGTCTGGTGAACGGTGCCCACCCAGGAGCCATCATGCTGGCTCATGACATCCATCCTCCGACCATTGAGGCCATGCCGGCCATGTTTGACCAGCTTCTTGCCAAGGGATATCAGTTCGTCACGGTCAGCCAGTTGCTGAACATGGAGAAGGCCAACATGCCCGTCGGCGTGGTCATTCGTCCGGCCATGGCCGTGGATGACAAAGACCCGACCCCCTTGCCCCAGTAAGTTCAGGGTTTCAGGTTGGAGGGTTCAGGACTAGAGTGGCTGCACCCTCGCTGGTGTGAGCCTCTCGTGAATGTTTTAATTTTTGACCCTCGGATTCTGAATCTCCCAAAATCATGATCGGTGATGAGTACTTCCAGCTACGCACCCGCCTGAGCGGGGAGCTGCATGCGCTTGCGGAAGTCATCCGTGACCTCGGCGGGGATCCTGAATCGGTGGCCATCGCCGAAAACCTCATCGCCAGCCTCAAGGAGCCTTTTGTCTTTGTGGTCGTGGGTGAGGTGAATGTGGGCAAGTCCACTTTCCTCAATGCCCTTTTTGGCCAGGACTTTTCCCGCACCGGTGTGATGCCGACGACGGACAAGATCCTGTTTTTCAAGCATGGGCCGCAGCAGCAGGTCGTGCCCATCACGGCGACGCTGGACGAAGTCCACGTGCCCAATGACATCCTGCGGGATTTTCACATCGTTGATACGCCTGGAACGAATTCGATCGAGAACGAGCACCAGGAAATCACGGAGCGTTTTGTTCCCATCGCCGATCTGGTGATCTTTGTCTTCAGTGCCATGAATCCCTGGGGGGCCTCGGCCTGGCAGTTTCTGGACAAGGTACACAAGCACTGGATGCGGCACGTGGTGTTCATCCTTCAGCAGTGCGATCTGCGCAGCCCTGAAGAGATCCAGGTCATCACGGACTACATGGGCCAGCTTTCCCGCCAGCGTTACGGGCAGGATTTTCCGCTCTTCCCCGTTTCGGCCAAAAAGGCCTACATGGCCCGCAGCTCCGGGGTGGATCGTGAACGCCTCATGGAAGAAAGCGGCTTTCAGCGTCTGGAAGAGCACATTTCCAATCTGGTGGCGCGCAATGCCTCCCGCCTGAACAAGCTTTCCAGCACCGTCCGTCTGGCGCGGCAGCTTTTGACGAATCTGCGCGACCATGTCGCCCATCAGGCGCAGCACGCCCAGCACTCGGCGGCGCTGATCCAGGAATTTCTGACCGAGCGGGAGATGCAGGTGGACCGCACCCTGAAAAAGATCCTGCCGGCCCTGGATGCCACGGAAAGAGACTACCATGAGTCCTGCCTGCGGGTGGCGGGCCTCGCGGATGATGCCCTGGCCACTCGGCAGGCCTTCAAAAAGGATCCGTCTGAAGTGCAGGAAGAGATCAAGCAAGAGAGCCTGGACCATCGCCTGTTTCAGGATCTTCAATTCCGCACCGGGGATCGCTGGCGCCAGGTGGGCATCATTTTGGAAGAAGACTGCCTGCAGTATGACCGCTTTCTGCATTCGCAGGGCCGCGGCACCCTCTTCCCCGAGGATACGGTGCTGCCGACGGAGTCTGATCCAGAGTTGCGCCGTCTTTTTGCGGCACACATTGACAGCACCATCCGGCGTTTTGTCCTCAGTTTGCGGCTGGATGAGGCCATTGAACCTGGGCTTAACAAAGCCCGTAAACGCGCCCGCTGGGTTCCCTGGCTCATCCTGCCCGTGCTCGCGGCGGTGGGTGCAGCGTGGTATTTCGATGGCCCTGTAGGGGCAGCGATCTCTGCTGGGGGCGGCATGCTGCTGGTGGGGTTTGCGCTCCTCATCACCCAGTCTGCCCTCAACCACACCCGTGGCC
>DMMK01000509.1 GCA_003453085.1 Verrucomicrobiales bacterium | reverse complement strand
GCAGATGACCAGCACCGCCCTCGTGATCTTCATGACCCTCCCTGGTCTGGCTCTCTTCTACGGTGGTCTCGTCCGCAAGAAGAACGTCCTCTCCGTCATCGCCCAGTGCATGGGCATTGCTGGTCTGGTCACCATCCTCTGGTGGGCCTGCGGCTACAGCCTCTCTTTCGGCGCAGGTGAAGGCAAAACAATGCCCTTCATCGGTGACATGACCTACAAGTTCCTGGAAGGCGTGTCCCCTTACGCCTCCGGTGCTGGCTACTGGTGGATCTCCGATGCCATGTGGGCCATGTTCCAGCTCAGCTTCGCCATCATCACCCCGGCGCTGATCCTGGGTGCCATCGCTGAGCGCATGAAGTTCATCTCCGTGCTTCTCTTCGTCTTCATCTGGATGTTTGTGGTTTATTTCCCATTCGCTCACATGGTCTGGTCCACGACTGGCCTGATGTGCGGTCCTCTCAACCCGAATGCTGCCATCAAGGCGATCGACTTCGCTGGCGGCACCGTGGTGCACATGACCTCGGGCTGGAGCGCCCTGGTGCTTTGCATCATGCTGGGCAAGCGCAAAGGTTACGGCAAGGAGCAGATGGCTCCTCACAGCATGGTGCTCTGCGCCGTGGGCACCGGCATGCTCTGGGTGGGCTGGTATGGTTTCAACGCAGGCTCCGCCCTGGGCGCTGATGGCATCGCCTCCAACGCTTTCATGACCACCACGCTGGCTGCGGCCATCGCCGGTTTTGTCTGGGCGGTGCTGGAGTGGATCACCCGCGGCAAGCCTTCCGTGCTGGGCTTCTGCTCGGGCATTGTGGCTGGTCTGGTGGTGATCACCCCAGGTGCAGGTTTTGTGACGGCCAATGGCGCAGTCATCATGGGCGTGGCAGCTGGTGTGGTGCCATTCATCGCGGTGGCCTACCTGAAGAAGATCCTGGGCTATGACGATGCGCTGGACACCTTTGGTGTGCACGGTGTGGGCGGAACGCTGGGTGCCATCCTCACGGGTGTGTTTGCCGATGAGAAGGCCAATGCGATCGTGGCAGGTCTGAAAGAAGGCCTGCTGATGAATCAGCTGAAGGCTGTGGCCCTGACGATCGTGTGGAGCGTGACTGCCACGGTGGTCATCACCCTGATTGTGAAACTGCTGGTGGGCCTTCGCCCAACCGAAGAGGTCGAGCAGATCGGTCTGGACCTTGCCGAACACGGCGAGTCTGGCTACGAGCACTAAGAATCCGCAGGCAATGCCTGCCTGAGAGAAGCCGGAGCGTGAAAACGCTCCGGCTTTTTTATGTCTGGTCACCTCCATCTTTCCGTCTGCCGAGACTTTGCACCTTGCAGCGGGCGCACAGTCGGTTAAAAACAGGGAGCATGGTTCGACTCACAGTTCTCGGCAGCGGCAGCTCAGGCAATTGCGCTGTCGTCTCGACAGACCGCACCACGCTGCTCATTGACGCGGGACTCAGCGCCAAACAGATCTGCGTGCGGCTGGAGGCTGCTGGTTACAGCCTGGATCAGATCGATGGCATCCTGCTCACCCACGAACATCAAGACCATACCAACGGCTTGGAGGTGCTCAGCGGCAAGCGTCCCCTGCCCCTCTATGCCACGGCGCTCACCCGTGAAACCCTCCAGGGCAGCCTGAAATTCCGCAGCCCCCCTGCGTGGCGGATGATGACCACCGGCAGCGCCTTCGATTTCCAAGACCTGCGTATCGAATGTTTCCCGGTTCCTCACGATGCCGTGGATCCCATTGGCTTTGTCATTGCCGATGAAGAATCCCGCCTGGGGGTGCTCAGCGACGTCGGTTTTGTCACCAACCTGATCAAGGACCGCCTCAAGGCCGCCGACAGCCTTTTTGTGGAAGCCAATTACGACACGCAGTTGCTGGAGGCCGATACCAAACGCCCCTGGGCAACAAAGCAGCGCATCAGCTCCCGTCACGGCCACCTTTCCAATGACCAGGCGGCAGAACTCATCGAAAGCGTGGCGCATCCAGGGTTGCATCACGTGGTGCTCGGCCATCTGAGCGACGACTGCAATGACCCCGACCGCGCCACCCAGCGCATCCAGGAATCCCTGCATCGCCTCGGCATTCGGGAAACCCGTGTGCAGTGCGCCCAGCGCCGCTGCCTGACTCCCACCATCGAAGTGGCCCGCCGCCGGGTGGTCATCAGCCTCAGCCCCCCGGCAGCCGCCCAGCCGTTGCAGCAACTGGCTCTGCTCTGACATTATTCGCCCTATGATTCAGCTGGAAAATATCGCCTGGCAGGCCCCTGGCGGATTCTCGCTAAAAAACATCTCCTTGGTCATCCCCACGGGCACCTACGCCGTCCTCATGGGCAGCACCGGCTGCGGGAAAACCACCTTGCTAGAAATCCTGTGCGGTCTTCGCCCCCCAACGACAGGCCGCATTTTGCTGAATGAACAGGATGTCACTCACCTGGAGCCCCGGCATCGCCGCATCGGCTATCTGCCGCAGGACCTTGCCCTCTTCCCCGGCAAAAACGTGCGCGAGCAGATCGGGTTTGCCCCCTTCTTGCAGGCAGAGCCCGAGGCCGCAGCCCTCGTCACCTCCCTGGCCGCAGAGCTTGGCATTCACCACCTGCTGGATCGACAGCCCGATCATCTTTCAGGCGGTGAAAAACAACGAGTTGCCCTCGCCCGGGCCCTGGCCGCCCGCCCCAGTGTCCTCCTTCTGGATGAACCTCTTTCAGCCCTGGATGAAGCCACCCATGCCGAGGCTGCCGAGTTGCTGAAAAACCTCCAGACACGCCACCGTCTCACCGTTCTCCACGTCACCCACTCCCGTCGGGAAGCCGAACTGCTGGGCCAAATGAGACTCCGGTTGGAAAAAGGCCAGATCTGCACCGAAAACTGAAGCCCGCAATTCCAGCTTGCACCCTTTCGCAACGGGTCCTAGCTAGCAGTGCACCTTTCCCTCATGACCCAGCCGTACTCCTACCCGGAACTGACCGCCGCCCGCGACGATATGCGGACCCAGGACGAACTTTACCGCCCAAGCGTTTTCTGGGACGAAGCCTCTTCCCGTATCGTCAACGAACTGTGCGAGAACGGCATCGAAAACTTCCGCCGCCTGCCCAACACCCTCGGCTTTTTCGTCCCCACTTTCGGGACTCCAGGCAATAGCTTTACCCCTGCGCAAATCGAGGGCCTCACAGCCACGCTTCAACGTGCGCACCCCGACGCCAAAAAAGCCCACCTTGGCCTGGACCAATTCCTCACTGGCGAAGCCGCCGCTCTGGCCGATTACCGCGTCCTCCTG
>DMMK01000508.1 GCA_003453085.1 Verrucomicrobiales bacterium | reverse complement strand
GCAGATGACCAGCACCGCCCTTGTGATCTTCATGACCCTCCCCGGTCTGGCTCTCTTCTACGGCGGCCTCGTCCGCAAGAAGAACGTCCTCTCCGTCATCGCCCAGTGCATGGGCATTGCCGGTCTGGTCACCATCCTCTGGTGGGCCTGCGGTTACAGCCTCTCTTTCGGTGCAGGTGAAGGCAAAACAATGCCCTTCATCGGTGACATGACCTACAAGTTCCTGGAAGGCGTGTCCCCTTACGCCTCCGGTGCTGGCTACTGGTGGATCTCCGATGCCATGTGGGCCATGTTCCAGCTCAGCTTCGCCATCATCACCCCGGCGCTGATCCTCGGTGCCATCGCCGAGCGCATGAAGTTCATCTCCGTGCTTCTCTTCGTCTTCATCTGGATGTTTGTGGTTTATTTCCCATTCGCTCACATGGTCTGGTCCACGACTGGTCTGATGTGCGGTCCTCTCAACCCGAACGCTGCCATCAAGGCGATCGACTTCGCCGGCGGCACCGTGGTGCACATGACCTCGGGCTGGAGCGCCCTGGTGCTTTGCATCATGCTGGGCAAGCGCAAAGGTTACGGCAAAGAGCAGATGGCTCCTCACAGCATGGTGCTCTGCGCCGTGGGCACCGGGATGCTCTGGGTGGGCTGGTATGGCTTCAACGCCGGTTCCGCCCTGGGTGCTGATGGCATCGCCTCCAATGCTTTCATGACCACCACGCTGGCTGCGGCCATCGCCGGTTTTGTCTGGGCGGTGCTGGAGTGGATCACCCGTGGCAAGCCTTCCGTGCTGGGCTTCTGCTCGGGCATTGTGGCTGGTCTGGTGGTGATCACCCCTGGTGCAGGTTTTGTGACGGCCAATGGCGCAGTCATCATGGGTGTGGCAGCTGGTGTGGTGCCATTCATCGCGGTGGCCTATCTGAAGAAGATCCTGGGCTATGACGATGCGCTGGACACCTTTGGTGTGCACGGTGTGGGCGGAACGCTGGGTGCCATCCTTACGGGTGTGTTTGCCGATGAGAAGGCGAATGCGGTCGTGGCAGGTCTGAAAGAAGGCCTGATGATGAACCAGTTGAAGGCTGTGGCCCTGACAATCGTGTGGAGCGTGGCTGCCACGGTGGTCATCACCCTGATTGTGAAACTGCTGGTGGGCCTTCGCCCAACGCAGGAAGTGGAACAGATCGGTCTGGATCTTGCCGAACATGGCGAGTCTGGCTACGAGCACTAAGAATCCGCGGGCAATGCCTGCCTGAGAGAAGCCGGAGCGTGGAAACGCTCCGGCTTTTTTGTGTCCAGTTGCCAAGAGGCTTGCCATTGAAAGCAAATGCTGGCTCAGGATAGGGCTGCCATGTCTGCTCCCGATTTTTCAGCTGCTGCCTCCCGCCTATGCACGGCCTGTGGCATGTGCTGCAATGGGGTGCTCTTTCATATTGTGCGACTGCAGCCGACAGATTCGGTGAAGAGACTGGAGTCTCTGGGCATGAAGGTGAACCGTAAAAAGAAGGAGCCGTATTTCAATCAGCCCTGTCGGTTTCTCCAGGAGTGCACCTGCACCATCTACCAGGATCGTCCATCCCGATGCCGTCTGTTTGAATGTGCGCAGATCCAGCAAATGGCTGCGGGCGAAACTTCGGAGGCTGAGGCGAGAAGCATTGTGATGCGGGCACGGCAGGCAGTGAGTCGTCTAGAGGCCCTTTTGGAGAAATGGGGAAACCTGGAGAAGCAACTGCCGCTGGCAGAACGCTGCGCCCAGGTGCTGCCACTCGTCACCCCAGAGGAAAGGCAGATACTGACTGATGAGATGAGAGGACTGAATCAGTTGCTCAACCAGCATTTCCGGCTGGAAGCTGTGGAACTGAGCATTTGCTGAGTGCAGGATTGCATCTTGGTCCAATCAGGGGCAAAAAGTGGCCTCATATGCAAACCGTCTCGCTGATCTTCCTGCTGCTGGGCTTGCTCGTTGCCGGTGTGCTGGGGACAGAGACAAGGCTTCTTTTTTTCTGGCCGGGTGCTGCAGTGCTGGGGCTCGCGGGATTGGTGGCCACGCTGAAGTGGCGGCTGCGGGTTCTCTTTCCTCCCAGTGACCTCTGCCTGGGGGCAGTTTGTTTGTTCACTGCCTACATCGCCGTGAGAGCGGCAATGTCACCCGTGGCGGCCTATGCCCGTGAAGATCTTTTTGTCCTGGCGGCAGCCTGGGTGGCCTATATCCTCACGGTGACGGCGGCCAGCCATCCGCGTTGGCGATTGGCGGTCTTTGGCGTGCTGTTGCTCCTGGTGGTGGGAAATTTGGCGGTGGGTTTTGTGCATCTGTCAGGGAACTGGCAGTTCCATGTGGTGCCTCATTTTATCCGCACAGCGACGGAAGGTAGGATCGGGGGCTTTTTCGCCAATCCGAACCACCTGGGAGCTTTCTTTTCAATGGTGATCTTCCTTGCTGCTGGCTTTTTGTGTTTTGGCCGCGGGGGGGCGGCGCTGAAAATGTGCCTGGGTTTTCTCATCGTCTCGATGATGATCGGCGTGGCGCTGACGGCTAGCCGTGGGGCGCTGACAGGACTGGCCACGGGTGCGGTGATCTTTTCGCTGCTGGCGCTGGGAGTGGTGTGGCAGACTCAGCGGCATCTGTTTTGGAGTTTGTTAGGCGGGGGACTGG
>DMMK01000486.1 GCA_003453085.1 Verrucomicrobiales bacterium | reverse complement strand
TTTTCGCCGTGTTCATCATTGACTGGCGGCGGCTGTGGTCGTTGAGGCGGAGTAATTCGGTTTTCATATTCAAATCGTTTCGTCGGTTATCGTTTAAGGATTTCGTGATTACTGGATGAACATGAATTCACGCGTGTTGATCAGCGCCCAGATCATGTTGCCATAGCCGTCTTCACCGCTGGCGCTCAGCGCGCGTTTGGCGATTTCCTTTTCCTGCAAGGTCGGGCGGCGGTTCATGATGGTCATGAACATGCGCTCCACTTTCTCCGAAGGGCCGGTCACTTTATTCATCGTGCGCAGCACCAGGGAGTCACTGCTGGTGAGCATCTTCTGCGCCTTGCCGTTCATCATCATCAGCACCTGCGGCACGTTGCCGATGCGGGAACTGCCATCGATGATGTTTCGGGGAGACTGGCCGAAGTCGATCAGGAAGTGGCCGCCAGGAGCAGGCTGCTGGATCTCGGAGGAGCGCATCAGGCGCATGCCTTCATAGGCCAGGATCTTGCCGGGGCCATCGGTGGCGGCGGTCTTCTCTGCTGCGGCGCTTTTGGCACCACCTTCCATCATCATGCCCTCACCGCCAGCCATGTTCAGGCCACCCCCCATGAGGGCATTCTCCTTCTCCTGCATGCGGCGGAAGGCGTCGTATTTGATGAGCACGGTCTTGGCATCCACCTTGGTCAAGTCCAGGTCGATCGAGCGGGCATACAGGTCCTGGAGAGGAGCCTTGTAGGCATCAGGCTGACCCAGCACCAGGGTCATGTAGGAGTCCCAGGCCTGCTCAGCCGTCATGCGGCGCAGCATCGGTCCCTGGAAGTAATAGACTTCACCGAGGGCGATGTTTTCAGTGGTGGCTTCCGACTGGTAGGCGCGGGTGTTGTAAACGATGCGCATGAATTCCTTGAGGTCGAACTGCACACGCTTCATTTCCTGGGCCAGATGCTTCAGCAGTTCTGGGTTCGAGGCCTGGTCGATGTCATCAATGTTGGTGACAGGCTCATTCACGCCGGAACCAAAAGCACGCTTCCACATGCGGTTGGCGATGGTCATGGCAAAACGTGGGTTCTCAGGATGCGTCATCCAGTTGGCAAAGGAGGTGCGCAGCTTTTCCTCGTCGTTCTTCTTCTGCTTGTAGGCAGGGTTGTTCTTGTCCTGGGGGGACCAGGTCACGAACTTCGGTGACACTGGGTCGCCGGGCTTGCCGTCTTTATACTGGTAGTCATGCGGCAACTTCATGCCGTTCATGTCGCGGTCTTTGATCGAGGACTGGTTGGCGCTGATGTAGTTCTGGATGCCGTTGCGCAGGCGGCGGATGTCCTGGCCGGATTTCTCGATCATCGGCTCAATGTCGGCCATCAGGCGATCGCGAGGATTGGTGCCGTTGAGGTCCTTGGCGTTCAGACGAGTGGTGGTGGCCCCGAAGAAGGAGGCCATTTCATAAAACTGCTTCTGCGTCCAATCGGCGAAGGGATGGTCATGGCACTGGGCGCAGGCCACATCCGTGCCCAGAAACACCGTCAGGGTGTTGGCCAGGTTGTCCAGCGGCATGCCAGCATCGCGGAGGAGGTAACCCGCTGCGCCGTTGTAGGTGCCGTCTTCTTTTTTGTCCCACATCTTGCCGGTGGCGGTGACCATCTGATAGACGATCTTGTCCCACTTCTCGTTTTTGGCGATCTGGTCCTTGAACCAGTTGATGTAGGGGGTGCCGCGCACGTTGTCCTGCTCGAAGTTATCCTTGATGCGCAGCATCTCGGCAAAGTAGTTGAACATGTGTGCCTTGTAGCCATCGGACTCCAGCAGCATGTTGATCAGGTTCGAGCGCTTCTGCGGGCTCCCGTCCTTGATGAAGGCGCTGGCCTCCTCGTAGTTCGGGATACGGCCGGCGATGTCCAGATACACGCGGCGGACGAACTGCTCGTCATTGGCCATCGGGTTGAAATTCGTGATCGGCGGCTTGCCAGCGGTCTGGCGGGCCGGGTTGGCCTTCATCAGGCCAGCAGCTACCAGTTGGTCAATCTTGGCCGAGGCCTGGGCCACGGTGGCATTGGCCATCATCTGCGGGGCTTCGGGCGGCAGGGCGGCCTGGGCAGCCTTGGCGATGGCCTGATCTTCAGCCGACAGACGGGTGAGCGGGAAGCGGTGCTGGAGTTTTTCCTCCGTTTCCAGGACGATGAGATCGCCTTCGAGTTTCACAAAGGCGGCTGAGACCTGGCGGCCTTCAACGTCGGTCCAGGTGCGGGTTTCCGCCGCTTGGGCGGAAATGCCCCCGAGACCGGCGATCAGGAGACCGGCGAGCATGGATTTGGTAGCTTTCATAGGTGGTGATGGAGAGTGGAGACGAGTCTCTGCCCCAAAAACGCGCCACCCACTGCTTCATTAGCTATTTTCTGGCAATTTTATTCAAAAACCGCCTCGGCCGCCCTTCATCACTCCTCAAAAAGCAAAATGCCGCCCCCGAAAACAGGGACGGCATTTCAAATAGGTGGGGAAAACCGGCTTATTTCACCAGTTCACAGGTCACGGCGCCACTCTTGTCCATTTCACCCAGCACCACGGCACCCGTGCCCACTTTGAGGGCCTTTTTCGCCTGCTTGGCGTCCACGATGGCCACCCAGCCGATGCCCATGTTGAAGGTGTCCCAGCAATCCGCCGGGTCCGCATGGCGCAGCACCTTCTGCACCACGTCATTCTGCCAGAAAGGCACCTTCAGGTGGCAGCCCAGGCCACGCTTGGTGAAGATACGGCCCAGGTTTTCCACCAGACCGCCGCCCGTGATGTGCGCCATCGCGGCGGGTTTCACCTTGGCCTTTTTCAGGCCCCAGCACTGCTCGTGATACAAAAGGGTGGGCGTCAGCAGTTGCGCGGCGTCCTTCTTGCTCAGCTTGATGCTTTCCTTTTCCAGAATGCGGCGCACGAGGCTGAAACCATTGGCGTGGAAGCCTGCGCTGGGCCAGCCGATGAGGACATCGCCCTCTTTGATTTCAGCAGGATTGAGGACGTCTTTCTTCTCCGCAGCCCCGATGGCAAAGCCGGACAGCTCCACCATGCCTTCGAGCACAGCACCGGGCATTTCGGCGGTTTCGCCACCGGCCAGGATGCAATTGCAGGAGACGAGATATTCAGACATCCCGGCGATGATGCGCGCGAGCTGCTTTTTCTTGATCTGGTTCACGCCCACGTAGTCCAGGAACAGGATGGGATCTGCCCCGCAGGTGAGCACGTCGTTCACATTCATCGCCACCAGGTCCTTGCCAGCGTTTTCCAGCAGGTCGTATTTCAGCAGCAGCTCCAGCTTCGTGCCCACGCCATCGCAGCCGGTGAAGATCATCGGCTCCTTGTATTTGCTGAGGTCATACCCGGCAGCAAAGAGACCGAAAGCATTCGCCAGCTTGCGCTTCTTTTGCGTGGCCTTCACCAGCGCGCCGATGTCATCCACAAAGGATGCTGCTTCATGGATATCAACGCCGGCCTGTTTGTAAGTGTGCTTGGACATGGGAGAAAACCCGGCGCGCTCAGCCACCGGAAAGCCTGAGAGTGCCTCGGGAAGGCCGGGATGCAAGTGCGGGGTGAGAGGAAACCGCCGCCACCGGAGTCGGCCCGCCGCCAAAACCCCGGTTAGGGCTTGATTCGTAGTGAGCAAATCCGCCATCCTGCCTTCTTCCCCCTGAGCCCCCATGAAACGCTTTTTCAAGAAGCTCTGCTTTTACGGTCTTCTACTGACACCCCTTGTAGGCTGTCTGGGCTATCTCTATCAGGACAGAGTGACCCTCTTCCTGGCATCTGCGGAAACCCATGACAACAACCAAACCTGGGAGCATTCTTCGCTGAGGTAACTGTTTCGGCTCCAAATGAAATACGCACTGCTCAATGGCCTGCTGGGAGCTGCTCTGCTGGCTTATGGCATGGCGGGGGAGAACTGGTGGCTGGTCTGGCTGGGAATGTGTTTTGTGATTCTGGGCATCGCCTATGCTAAAAGAAAAGCAACCGTGTTTGGCAAGAGACCGGACGGCACTTTGCCGATTTGGAGTTGGCTGGTGTTTCTGCCACTGCATGTTTACACCCTTTTAGTTTGGCATCTGATCCGCCTCATCTCGCGGGAACCTGCCTGCGGCAAAGTCCATGGCGCCGTGACGATTGGGCGCCGACTGTTGGCTCATGAACTGCCTGGCTCCACCCACATGGTGGTAGACCTCACGGCAGAATTTCAAGAACCCGCCGCCATCACCTCCCATCGAGACTATCGTTCCTTTCCCATTCTCGATGCGACCGCTCCAGACGAAGACGCTCTCCGCCATTTCATTCGCAACCTGCCGGCGGGCCCTGTTTACATCCACTGCGCGCAAGGGCATGGGCGGACGGCCCTTTTTACGGCTGCCTTTTTGATGGAGCGCGGGCTCTGCACCTCGCTGGAGGAAGCCCGGTCCCTCATCAAAACCGCCAGACCAGGAGCCCGCATGAACCGGGAACAGGAGGCCTTTATCCAGCGGACTTATGGCTCCCTGCAAAGGCCGACAAAACCTGCGGATTCATTTCAGCCCCCCATTCCTCAGAATCCCGCCATCGACTTTCAGCGCCTCTGGGCGCATGTCATCGCAGCCTGTCCACCCCACGATTCCTTCTCCGTGCATGGGCCGGACCATTGGCGGCGGGTGGAGCGCAATGCGCTCATTCTGGCCTCCCGCACCGGAGCCAAGGTGGAGGTGGTGCGCCTGTTTGCCATCTTCCATGATTGCAGGCGTTTGTCGGATGGGTGGGAGCCCAGTCACGGGCGCTCCGGAGCTGAGTACGCCGCCACCTTGCGCGGCATTTTCTTCCAGCTTTCCGATGAAGACTTCGCCCTCCTTCAAGAGGCCTGCATCTGGCACACCGAGGGCAAACATCACCCCGATCCCACCATCGGCACCTGTTGGGATGCCGACCGCCTGGACCTTGGTCGCGTGGGCCTCATCCCCCACGCCGACTACATGAGCACCCGCTTTGGCCAGGAGATTGCCAACCATGGGGTCATCCATCCCTGGCTGCATCTGGCGGAGCCTTATTTGGCAGGCCCCTGAGATTCTGCACCTGAGTCCACGAGTCAGAGTACCTGCGGATGATCGCGTTTGACTTGGGCGGGGAAAAATCATTCAATCCGGATAGCATGCAAGCTGACCCGCTCCCCGGCCATGAGACTGGAACCCCAGGCTCATCCATGCGCAGCAGACTCGTCAAAACGGTGTTTGTAACCCTGCTGACTCTCAGCCTGATCCTCGGTTGGTGGTGCTTTGCATCTGCGAGATTTGGGCCCTTTAGGGGAACTTTTTTGGATCTGTGGCCTGGCCAAAGTCATGCTTTGAAGGGGGCTTTGATACAGTCCTACATGCACTCTTTGATTGGCTTCGGCCTAGTATGGCTCGCAAGCCCTGATCTACGGTTTCGTTACCGATGGCTCAGTCCTCTCGCCTTGGCTCCGGGACTGCTCGCTCTAGCCCTGCCCTCTTGACCTCCTGAAGCCCCGCCCTAACGGGCTCCGCCTGAGAGAAATCCAGCCGCTGAAACGAACGAATTGACCACCCCTTGTTACGCTGTTTGTTCAGCCGAACCCGTGGCATTGTCTGAGTCATCGAAGAACCGATGGCAGGGCGGGCTGCCCCTTTCTGAAACAGCTCATGCCCTCTCTTGATAAACTCGGCTTCATGACGCTTTGGCTGCCGTTCACCCTTTCACTGGTTTCGGCTTACATTCTGACCTTTCCCGTCGCCCCCAACGATGGCTGGCTGAAGCAGATCTGCGCGAATTTTTACGCGCTCACACTTCTCTGGTTTCTCTTCCTGGCCACTCGACACCTCTTGCACGGCAGGGTCGTCCCGGGCCTGGGCATGATTGCAATGTTGGTTATTCTTTTGGGCATCATGATTCCTCTGTTCATCTTCGGACAGATCGAGGAAAACCAGGCCAAAAAGTCTGGCGGATCCGGCGCCGTCCCCCAGACGCCTCAAAGCGAGGTCCCGGTAAAATCTCAGGAATCCGCCGCTCATCAAATCCTTCCGGGAGGCCCTGCGGACCTGTTTCAAACCGTCCTCCGCGCATCCATCCAGCAGTCCACCACCGCCCAGGGCCAGCTTCCGCTGGGCATCTCTTCCCTGGCCAAACTGCGGGCCGAGCATCCGGCCTTGCTGGACCGCTACCTGGCCTCGCACCCTGCGTGGCGGGTGTATGAAGAGGCTGGCAGCCGCTTTGCCGTGCGCCGCTGGATGAATGGCAAACGCTGGGCGATGGCCGAAGGTGGTCTCCAGTCCCTGGATGATGACCAGCAAGTGCGCTGCCGCACCAGCGTGGCGTTCTCTGGCAAACCCTGGAATCCACAAGCACAACGGATCGCCAAAGGGGTGCTCGCCGACATCAAGGCCGAGGCCGTGAATGGCAGCGACCTTTGGAAGAGCGAAGTCATCGTCCCTGAGGCGGATCTCCTGGTCGAGATGCTGGAACAAACCCACCTTGCCGAACGCCGGATGACCCCCACCGCCTTTGCCATGATGGAGCGGGAATTCATCACTCTGCTGAACTCTACCGACTGGGCCCAGGCCAGCCGCCACCTCACGGCAGGTGGCATCGAAACAGGCCCACCTTTCATCGAGCTGCGCCAGGGCCAGCAGGCGGGGAGCTACCACACCGAAATTCGATGCAACCCGGCGGCTGCCGGAAAGGTGTATTTAAAGGCCTTCGAAGTCGGCTCGGAGAAACCCCTCTCGGCAGACGCCCTGAAATCAGCCACCAACGAATGGATTGGCTGGCCCGCCGACTCGAACCCGCAGCTCCTCGCCGTCAGCCACCTCACCATCCCGGAAGGCGATCCCGGCCTGCTCCTCAGCGCCCCGCTCGAAGTGCTGTGTCAGCCCGACGACTGGCCG
>DMMK01000179.1 GCA_003453085.1 Verrucomicrobiales bacterium | reverse complement strand
CTCGATGGCCGAGGCTTTCGGGGAGTCTTCGCCCAGGCGGTATTCCTGGCCGCGCTTCAGCCAGCTACGCACGGCATGCACCTCACGGCGGAATTCGTTCATGAATCCACGCACACGATCCAGGCCTTCCTCACGCTCCTTGCGCATGCGGCGCAGGCCTTCCTCACCGAGGGTCAGTTCCTTCTCCGCGCTGAGGTGGCGACGCACCCCGGGCTGTTTCAGCAAGCCTTCTTGCGTGATGGCATGCTCATGCATCTTCAGCTTGGTGGCGCTGTTGACGGCGATGATTTGGCCTAACAAATGATTGATGAGGAGGCGGGCTGAGGGGTGCTTCGTCTCCAGCATTTCGGCCAGAGAGCCCTTTTCAGCTTTCGGTTTCAGCTCGCGCAGTTCTTCCGCATTGGCCAGCAGCTCGGTGCCGCTGTTCTTTTGGAATTGTTCCCACGCTGCGAGGTAGCAGTCATCTTCCACCAGTACGGTCTGGCGGTGTGCACCCAGCACGGACTCCAAAAGCGGCCACCAGGCTTCAAACTCAGGCTTCACCTCCACCACGCGGGCAAAGAGCTCCGCCTTGTTACCACGGGCACGCAGACCATCCAGAAGCGGGGTGGCCTGGGTGCGACCTTCGCTGAGGCTCACGAGCTGGCGTTGCAGTTCATCCTCGGCTTTTTCCAGCTCCTCCACTTCTTCCAGTTTCGGGCGCAGCCAATCCTCACCCAGGCGGCTGATGCGGTCATACTCACGGGCCAGCCCAGGTCGGGCCTCCAGGCCGACATGGGCCTCTTCATTGCGGAGCTGGGGCAGCAGCTCGGCACGCTCCAGCTTGGCATTCAAACCGACGCGCAGGCCGTGGCGCAGCCATTCATCCCAGTGCAGCGCGCGCTCATTCAGCATCTCATGCGCGGTGCGTGAGGCGTGGCGCAGGCGCTCGATGCGGGGCATCAAATCTGCCCGTTGACGGCGCAGGTCATTCAGCTTACGCAGGCTGTCATCACGCCCGGCGACGAGCTTCACTTCATCATAACGGGCCTTGGCCTCATCACGCTCTTTGACGGCTGCCGCCATGCTGGTTTTGTCCTCGGCATGGCGCTCGCGCAGCAGGCGAAGATCGCTGTCGGAGCGATGGAATTTTTCTTCGGATTCCGCATGGTCCAGGGCGGCGCGCAGATGGCCAAAGAGGGCTTCTTCACGGCGGGCTTCGCTGAAGCTGAGGTGGTGCGTGCGGATGCGCTGGAGAAAGCCCAGTTGGTCCCCCAGGGTGTCCACACGGCGCTCCGCCTCACGCAGCGCATCCAGGCTGCGGCGCACTTCCTTCACCTCGGGCAGGCCGGGTTCCAGGATGTTTTCGCGGATGAAACTTTCGAAGTTTTCCACCGGCTGGAAAGCGATGGCTCCCGGCAGGGTTTTGTTCATCTGGGTGCGATCAAAGAACAGGTGCTCACGGGCTCCCATCTCATCCAGGTAAGTATCCAGACGGCCAAAGTGTTCGCCCTGGAGATCACGCTTCACACGCACGCGGAATTCATCCTCAGCCAGCATTTCCTGGCGGTCAGGCTTCGCGGTATCCGGCTCGCGGATCACATCGGCCCAATGCAGGCGGCAGGGCGTGTAAAACCAGACGTAGCGTGCATCCGAAGTGGGGCCTTCATACTCCACGCGGACGCCCCAGGTTTCGCGGCGGGGCTCGGTGTTGCCTTCTTCCAGGGGCCACTCAAATTCTAGGGCTGCGATGGTCACCCCGCTGGGGCGCAGGTAGCGGGGCTGGCCATCTTTGGTCTTGGTATTCGTATCGCACAGGCAGTAGCCGCGCAGATCACGATCCCGTCCCGTGGGGCGTTTGCCATCCCCCGTGGCAGCCCGGTTGAATCGGGTGCCTTTGCTGCCTAACAAAACGAATTGTACCAAGTCCAGCAGGGCGGACTTACCCGTGCCGTTTTCACCACAGAGCAGGGCGAGGCCGTTGACATCAATGATGCGGCGAAAGCCATACCAGTTGATGGCGATGATGCGGCTGAGGGTGATGCGCTGAGGGCGATCCATGAGAAAGATTCGGGAAATTAAGACTGAGGGGACTCTTCGGGTGCCTGGGCGGCTGCGGCCTGCTCCGGCTCATAAAGCTTGGCGCGTTCCAGCCAGGCCTCGATGCTGTCAAAGGGAATGCTGCGAGACAGGCTGGGCAGCACTTCGATCATGGCCTCACCAGGCCGGGTGCTATCCTCCGCCCGCTGAAAGCGGATGAGTTTTTTGCGGCGCAGTCGGGACAGCAGCTCCTCCAGCGCAGTGATGCCTGGGGGCTCGATGTGTTCAAAGAACACCCGCCATTTTACCCACAGGTCATTCGCGCTGATGATGACGGTTTCGCTGGCCTGCTCACTGCGGGATTCATCGTAGATGCGCCACAGGGCCAGTACGAGGAGGGTTTCATCCTTCGTGAAGGTGGCCAGGAGCTGGCATTCCTCTGGAACGGGGCGTGCCTGGATGAGCGGCGGCTCATGGTCAATGATCAGCTCCAGGCCCAGGGGGGAAAGATAGTCGCGGATGTGGTCCGGATATTGATCTCTAACCAAAAGGTAGGAGTCGCGGCCGCTGCCTTCGTCGCCCAGGATGACGCCATGGCGGAGGAGGTCTGCGAGGACATCGCGGATGGGGGAGCGGTCGCGTTCAGG
>DMMK01000641.1 GCA_003453085.1 Verrucomicrobiales bacterium | reverse complement strand
TCCCCGGCCGCAGGAAGCTGGGATTGCCCAGCAACCCCCCGCCATTAAAAATGAATTCAACCGGCGTTCCCACCGCCACCAGCTGGCTGGCGCAGGCACAGGCATCGGCCGCCAGAGTCACGGCGGAATCGGCCAAAATTTTCTTCGCCAGCGCATCGCCTTTGCCTGCCACGGCAAAGACCGTGATGGCCAGATTGGCGATCTCCGTCTTCGGCGCGTGAACGGACCAGGGAATGAGCTGGTCCGGCTCATTGAACATCAGCGCATTCAGCATGGCAGAGCCGAGCGGTCCCAGGCGACCCCGGTGATCCAGGTCTGCCATCACCGCACGCAGGGCCCGCAGACCGATGTCGCAGGCGCTGCCCCGATCACCGATGACATGTCCACGCCCGCCCACCTTGGCCGTGCGGCCATCCGGTGCCCGGCCAAAGCAGCAAGAGCCGGTGCCGCTGAGCACGAGCACCCGAGGGATCGCCTTTTTCAAAGCGGGGGCCGCCGCCAGCGCCGTCTCCAGATCATTCGTCGCCACACATGGAACGTTAGGCCAGACCCGCGCCACCGCCCGTCGTAGCCTTTCCTGGTCCGCCGCCGTGCGTGCCCCGGCCAATCCCACGGCCACCGCCTGCGGCCAGTGAGGCAGCCGTCCGGCGATGTCCTTCAGGTGCCATTGCAGCTCGCGATCCGTCAGCAGGGATAGCACGGCTGGGCCTGTCTGAAAACGGGCCAAGATGCCGCCTTGCCCATCCACCAGACGCACACTGGTGCGGGTGCCGCCCCCTTCGATGCCAAGGAGCACAGGCACAGGGACGGCGGCAGGCTGGGGGCGCTTCATGGCGCGAACTTACAAAATTCAGCCGCCGCTACCAGTGCAGAGATGGGAAAGATGCGGGGAGGTAAGGAGTTTGTAACAAAGGGCAACGACCATTGATTCTATAATTTGAGTCGCTAACATGCTTATGTTCTCATTTTTGAAACACTGTGCTGGCCATGTCATTTCCACCCCGCCTCATTTTTAGACTCGCTGTGCTGATGCTGGCGTTTCAGGTGAATGCCCCGGCTGCGCCCAATCCCACCCGCCTGATGGTGGACCTTTCGGCCAAGCCTGATGCGGTGATGCTAAGCGCCTTCGATCTCTGCATTGTGGATAACGAAGCCAAGGTGGATCTGGAGGCGCAGCAATCGCTGGGCAACAAAATGCTGGCGCGGGTGAACCTGCTGGAAATCCGGCCAAATTCCGCCGCTGCACGGGCCGCCAGTTCCGTTGGCATCCCGCTGCTGGCAGGCATCCGGCCGGGCCACCTCCGCCTGGATGCCACCCACCCGCATTGGGTTCCGCTGGTGGTGTATGAAATTGTCCAGGATGCCGCTGAAAAAGGCTTCGACGGCTTTGTGCTCACCGGACTTCCCGCGCTGAGCATGGGTGCGGAGCATGCCGCCTGCCTCCAGGTCATTGCCGAGCTGCACAGGGTCTATCCCGACAAGCAACTGGTGATCGAAGGCGCGCTGGATCTGGCTGCCGAATCGCGTCTGGCCTTGGATGGCGTGCTGTTTTTGGGCGGCAACGAGCCGAGGCGTGACCAGCAGCTCCGCGAGGTGAAACGCCTGGGCCTTCTCCCCCTGGTGGTGGAGTATGCAGCTCCTGAAATCACGCCGCAGGAAATCGCCACACGCACCCAGCATTTTCGTGCGCTCGGGGCCGTGCCGTTTTTCACCACGCCAGATCTCGCCGGGCTGCACCTGGGGCCTTTGCAGGAAGTGACGAGGCAGGTCTTGGTGATCCATTCCGGCCCTGCGAGTGAGAGTTTCACCGCCCGCGTCCTTCAGGGTTCGCTGGAATGGCTGGGCTATCAGGTGCGCTACTGGCAGGCCCCTACCACGGGTGACCTGGACTGGAAAAGCCAAGCCGCCCGCGCCAGTGCCGTGATTGTGGATGCGAGCCTGCAACCCCAGCCCTCTCAGCAGGCCGGGCTTCTGGCTTTGGCCTCCCATCTGAAGGGGCAGCACCTTCCGCTGTTGCTCACCGCTGCCCCGTGGGGAAATGCGGATGAGTTCTCGGCCTGGGCCCACCTCCTGGGGCTGCGTGGCAGCGGTCAGTCCATGACGGTGGAAAAGGGGGCTGTCATCCGCGAGATCGAACACGCCTGGCTCCAGGAATCCGGTGCCGTGCGTCCGCGTACCCATGGTTTCCGCGACCTCCAGGCTCCGGCAGGGGCGAGGGTGCTCCTCTCCATCAAGGCAGGGGCCCAATTTGACCAAGCCTTCCTGGCCACCTGGGGCGGTGTGTGGATGGATGCCCAGGCTGCCGAAGCAGGCCCCCATCTGCAGCCGATCCCATTTTTAAACACTTGGTTAGGCAAGGCCGCCCAGGCCCCTGTGATGGACATGACTTCGCAGAATGGACGCAGGCTCATGGTGCCGGTCATCAGCAGCGAAGGCTTCACGCAGCAGACCAGCCTGCAGGGCCTACCCATCGCCGCAGAGGCGATGACGGAACGCATCCTATCCCGCTATTCGCTGCCCTTCACCGCCGCCGTTTGCGAAGGCGACCTACTCAGCACCAATCCTGGCCTCGACGCCCGCGACTCCCTGCGCTACGAAGCAGCCGCGCGAGACCTCTTTGCCCTGCCCCAGGTCCATGCCGCCTCCGCCAGCCGCACACGCCCCGCCGACTGGGCAGCCAGCACCGAGATGGAGCGCGAAATCGCCGGGTCCATGGCCTACATCCACCGCCATCTCCTGCCCCCAGGCCGCCAGGTGGAACTGATGCTGTGGCCAGAAGCCAGCACTCCCACTCCCGCCGCCGTCGCCTTCAGCCGTCGCATGGGTGTTGAAAACCTGCAGCCTGTCTGGCCAGCCGGGTGGTTGGCACACACGGCCCCGCCTGCGCCCCTGATGTGGGGCCAAGCAGAAAGCCTACGCCCGCTCGCCCCCGGCCACCGCCGGGCAGGGCCGATCAATGCCAGCGAATTCATTTTTGAGGCCGAAGTGGCCGATCAGCAACGCTGGATCGCCCCCCTGCATGTGTCCCTTTCCTTTGAGGATGCCACCAGTGAAGCCAGCCTGTGGGAGGTGGAGCGCGTGCTGGACTGGTGCGCCTCCCGTCCCCTGCATGCCATGAGCGCCGCCCACCATGCCCGCCTCGTCCGCGATGCCGCCCAAACGCGCATCTTTGCGCAGGGCAGCGGCCACTGGATCATCGTCAATGCCGGCCATGCCCGCACCCTACGTCTCCCCGCCAGCAGTGGCGTACCGGACCTCAACCGCTGCATCGGCATCGTTGGTTATACCGTCCGGGGCGAGGACCTTTACATTCACACCCAGGGCCGCCGCCGCACAGAATTGGTGCTGAGTGTGGACGGCAGCCCGGACCATCTGCGGCTTGCCAGCAGCAGCGGCAGTGTGCGTTACCTGGAGTCAGGACACCGGCGCGCGCTGATTCAAGTGGCCGACCTGCGGCCCGTGGAGCTGGCCTTTGAAGGCATCCAGCCAGGGGCCGTGTGCCAGATCTTCACCACGGAACAGCCCCAGTTCATCATGGCCGATGCCCAGGGCCGGGTAGAGGTCACCGTACCAGCCCAGAGCACCTTCCGCCTACAGGTGCTGCCCCCGCAGCAGGCCGCCATGCGCTGAGCATCCTATTAACCGCTGCCATGAAAGTCACCCGTCGTTCTGCTGGTCTCCTTCTTCTGCTTTACGCCGCCCTGGCAGGTGTGTGGGTGTGGCGTCTCGCGCCTGCTACGGTCGCTTTGCCAGTGCAGGAGGATGTGGACAGGCAGGCCAAAATCGCCGCGTATCTGGCCAAAGCCCCCCAGGACCCCGCCTGCCCCTTGTACCCCTCGG
>DMMK01000002.1 GCA_003453085.1 Verrucomicrobiales bacterium | reverse complement strand
GACAAGGGCTGGTTCTGGCACATCCCGCAGCACAATGACATGGTGAGTGTGGGCATCGTGGCTGAGGGCAAGTATCTAACTCGCGATGGCTTCCGCGATCCGGAGGCGATGTTCCAGCGTGAGATCGGGCAAAACCAGTGGATCAAAGAGCATCTTTCGACCGGGGAATGCACCGGGGAATATTGGCTGACGAGCGAGTACTCCCGTCATTCCAAATATGGCTCTTCGCCAGGACTGCTTTTGGTAGGCGATGCTTTTGCTTTCCTGGATCCTGTCTTCAGCAGCGGGGTGATGCTGGCGCTGAAGAGTGGGGTGCTGGCAGGCGATGCCGTGCATGAAGCCCTGGTGGCCAATGACCTGTCACCGGAACGTTTTGCCGACTATGGCCGGCAGATCCGTGAGGGCGTGGAAAACATGCGCAAACTGGTCTATGCCTTTTACGATCCTAACTTCTCCTTCAAGGATGTGGTGATGAAGTATCCTGAGGCCGGTGCCGAGCTGACTGACTGTCTTTCGGGTGACTTGAACAAGGACTACACCCCCCTTTGGAACCGCATCCGCGAGTTTGTAAAGCTGCCTGACGACTTGCCTTACGGGTTGCCTTTGGCGGCCTGAGCTTGAGTTTTCTTGACGATGTAAACGATGGCCAGAAAAGCCACGATGGCTGCCAGGCCGATCAGGTTTTCCTGCCAGGTAGGCGGGAAAATGAGCACGAAACCTGCGTCCTTCACCAAGGCCGCGAAACTGCTGACGCAAAAAGGCATCAGGAAGAGACGAAAGGTTACCCAGGGATCCATGCGTGTCTTTTGGCCACCGGCCGGGCGGGTGCTGATGATGAGGGCAGCACCGATGATGCCACTGAGACCCAGGGAGGTGAGCCAAATGCGCGGGCGCGAATCAAAGTGGCCGATGACATTGACCGTGTACCAGATGGCATAACACCACAAAATGACTCTTCCGCTGGAGAGTTCGCGCAGATAATGAAGGAGTCGGCTCATCAATGACGGATGCAGCATGACAGAGACCACTTCGTCAAATCACATCTGAAAATGGTGTTACCGATCAAGGCCGTGTCCGTCCGGCTTCGCGAGCTTGGCGCAGAAAGTCGCCGAACTCCTGGGCCTTCTCAGGGAGCTTTTCAGCGAGGTTGTTTTGTTCGGCGGGATCCTGGCTCAGATCATAGAGTTGGACCTGATTACCTCCGCTGTCTTTTTTGGCGGCTGCTTTGCCGTAGCCGCCTTTGCCTGCCTCCATGAATTTCCAGTTTCCATGGCGCAGTGTCAGCGGTGTTTTAGTGCCGCCGACGTGGAAGATGGCGTGTTCACGGGCGGTCTGGCTTTCACCGAGCAGGGCAGGGAGGACATTGAAGCTGTCTGGGGCGGCGTCAGCAGGCAGGTTGATGCCTGTCAGGCTGGCCAGCGTGGCGGGCATGTCCACATGGGCGATGAGGGCTTTGTTCTCGCTGCCAGCTTTGATTTTACCCGGCCAGCGGGCAATGAAGGGCACGCGATGGCCGCCTTCAAAGAGGGTGCCTTTGGTGCCGCGCAGGGCTCCGTTCAGGGCATGGACATCGGCGGGACCGTGATCTTCATAACCGTCATCCCAGACACCGCCATTGTCGCTGGTGAAGATGACGAGAGTATTGTCGGCGATGCCGCGTTTTTCCAAAGCGGCCAGCACCTGGGAGACGGTGTCGTCCAGTTCATGAATGGCATCGCCACGGGCCCCGAGCTGGCTGCTGCCAATGAATCGTTCGTTAGGCACACGCGGCACGTGAATGCCATGGGTGGCGAAGAAAAGGAAGAAGGGCTCTTTGGTGCTGTCCGCGATGAATTTGACGGACTGTTTGGCGAGGGTGTCGGCCATTTCCTCATCGCGCCAGCGTGCGGCCTTGCCTCCGGTCATCCAGCCGATGCGACCCACGCCGTTCACGATGGTCATGTCGTGCCCGTGAGTATGTTTCAGCTTCAGCAGATCCGGGTTTTCCTGGCCTGTTGGCTCGGTGCCGACCTTGGCTTTGTAGCTGACGCTGATAGGATCGGCTGGATCGAGGCCGACGATGCGGCGCTGGTCCACATACACGGTGGGCACACGGTCGCCGGTGGCGGCCATGATGAAGGAAGAGTCAAAACCCAGGTCGAGAGGGCTGGGTTTGATGTCGCCATTCCAGTTCGGCCCGCCTTCACCGCCCAGTCCCAGATGCCATTTGCTGACGATGCCGGTGCGATACCCTGCCTGCTTCATGAGGGAGGCCACGGTGACAGTTCCTGGCTCGATGGTGATGGCGGCGTCTCCAGGGGCGATGCTGGATCCTGGCTGCTGCCGCCAGGAGTAGGTGCCTGTCAGAAAGGCACGGCGTGTGGGGGTGCAGGTGGCGGCGGGTGAGTGGGCATCGGTAAAGCGGCAGCCCTGCGCGGCCAGTTTGTCCAGCGTTGGCGTCTTCACCAGCTTGGCTCCATAACAGCCGAGGTCTCCATAACCGACGTCATCGGCCATGATGAACAGGATGTTAGGCTTGTTGGTTTCAGCCGCCGCAGCACTCAGGCAGGCCAGGGCAAGGATGGGAAGAATTCGGCGAATCATGGAGCGTGATAAACGCAGAGATGTGCCCGAAATATCGCGCGAGAAAAGATTTAGCCTTTGGGCAACTCAGGGCTCGGTTGGGAGCGGGGCGGAGATTTTCAGGTGATCGTAAATCAGCGGGATGATCGCTGTCTGCGGGACTGGTGTCTTGAGCAGCCTGTCTTTGGGCAGCTCCTTCCCGTGGGCGATGAGCCAGATCTTTCGTTCTTCATCGGTGTCTCCGCCATGCTTGGTGCCGGTGCCGCCATGATCCGTGGTGATGATCACCAGCCAGTCTTCTTCGTTGAACTGTGGCCTCGCACGCATGGCCTCCAGCAGGCTGCCGATGTGGGTATCCACAGCCGAGATGGCCTTCAGATACCATTCATTGTCTGGCGAAAAGCTTCCACGTTTGTCACTGGCGGCATGGCCCACTTCATCCACCTGGCCAAAGTACACAAACATCACGTCGGGGTTCTGGGTGCGCAGCGTTTGCAGTGCCTGGTCGCGCATGGATTCATCATGGGCCACGTACTGTTCAGCATGGGATTCCAGGGTGAACTTGACGTCCAAAAACTCCTGCCCATTCACCCGGGAGCCATCGGCGATCATGTCATGGATGGGTTTCCAGTCAGCAAAGGAGGCGCACCAGGAGGTGGGCTTCACATTCTTGATGTGGCGCATGAAATGCCCGTGGGCCTGAAAGCGTGCGCCGAAGAAACGGTTGTCTTTGACGCGGTGCTTGTCCATCCACACGCCGGTCAGCAGGCTGGACCAGCCTGGACCGCTGACCGTGGGCTGGTGGGTGACCTCTCCCAGTTCGCCGCCTGCGTAAACCTGCCTGCTGTGCAGACCTTGAGGATCGGTGGCCAGGGCCTTGAGGTGAGGCGCGAGGCCTTTCTCCATGACCGCAGCAATGGCATCCGCGCGGCAGCCATCCATGCCAATGAACAGGACCCTGCGACCTTCAAAGTCACTGTCCTTTCCAGGGCCATGGGCCAGGAGCTGCGGGCCTAACGAAAAGAGAGTTAGGATGCAAAGGAGGGAGCGAGCAGGCTTCGTATTCATGCCGGATAGGTGGCTGAGAAATCGTCGGACAAATGACGTTTGATGCAAACAAACGTCAGGAAACAGGACGACGTCTGCTTTTACAGACCCAGTTCTTTTTTCACTTCGACAAACGCTTGTACGGCCCGCTCCAGTTCCTGCCTCGTATGGGCTGCACTGATCTGGGTGCGGATGCGTGCCTTTCCCTGGGGTACGACCGGGTAGCTGAAGCCGATGACATAGACACCCCGCGCGAGCATGGCTTCGGCGAATTTGGAGGCCAGTGAAGCATCCCCGAGCATGATGGGGACGATGGGGTGTTCCCCCGGCAGGAGATTGAATCCGGCTGCCGTCATTTCCTGCCGGAAAAAGCGGGTGTTGGCTTCCAGTGTGTCGCGAAGCTGGGTGGATTTTTTGAGCAAGTCCAGCGCAGCGATGGAAGCCCCGGCGATGGTGGGGGCGAGGGTATTGGAAAAGAGGTAGGGCCGTGACCGCTGGCGCAGCCATTCGATGATCTCTTTACGGCCGCTGGTGTAGCCGCCGCTGGCACCTCCCAGGGCCTTGCCCAAGGTGCCTGTCAGAATGTCCACCCGGCCCATGACATCGCAGTGTTCATGGGTGCCGCGTCCCTGCTTGCCCATGAATCCGACAGCGTGGGAATCATCCACCATGACGAGGGCTCCGTATTGGTCGGCCAGGTCGCAGATGGCCTTCAGATTGGCGATGTAGCCATCCATGGAAAACACACCATCCGTGGCGATGAGCTTGAAACGCGCACCTTTGGCGCTGGCTTCTTGGAGCTGGGTTTCCAGATCGGCCATGTCATTGTTTTTGTAACGGTAGCGCTGGGCTTTGCAGAGGCGGATGCCGTCAATGATGGAGGCGTGGTTCAGTTCATCGCTGATGATGGCGTCCTCCGGGCCTAACAAGGTTTCAAACAAACCGCCATTGGCATCAAAGCATGAGCTGTAGAGGATGGTGTCCTCCGTTCCCAGGAAATCGCTCAGGCTGGCTTCCAGCTCCTTGTGTACGCTTTGAGTGCCACAGATGAAGCGCACGCTGGCCAGGCCATAACCCCAGTGTTCCAGGGCTTCATGGGCGGCTTGACGTACCTTGCTGTGCTGGGCCAGGCCGAGGTAGTTGTTGGCACAGAGATTGATGACGGGCTTACCACCATTGGCGCGGACAAGGGTTCCCTGAGGCGTGGTGAGGGTGCGTTCACGCTTGTAGGTGCCAGCTTCGCGGACGGCCTCCAACTGGGTGGCGAGATGAGCTTGGAAAGAGGAATAGGCTTTCATAAAAGCAGGGGAAGGGGAGATCAATTCAGGTGGTCCAGTCCAGGACCACCTTGCCACAGTGGCCGGACTCCATGGCGGCAAAGCCTTGTTCAAAGTCGGTGTAGTGGAAACGGTGGGTGATCACAGGTTTCAAATTCAGCCCGCACTCCAGCATGACGCTCATCTGGTACCAGGTTTCATACATCTCGCGTCCATAGATTCCCTTGAGGGTCAGCATGTTGAAGATGACCTTGTTCCAGTCAATGGCCATGGGCCCGGAGGGAATGCCCAGCATGGCGATCTTGCCGCCGTGGCACATGTTATCTATCATGCTGTGAAAGGCGGAGGCATTGCCGCTCATCTCCAGGCCAACATCGAAGCCTTCCTTCATGCCGAGCTGTTTTTGCACGTCGGCCAGGTTTTGCGTCTGCACATTCACGGCCAAAGTTGCGCCCATCTGGCGTGCGAGGTCCAGGCGGTACTCGTTGACATCGGTGATGACGACGTGGCGTGCGCCTGCATGCTTGACCACGGGGATGGCCATGATGCCGATAGGTCCCGCGCCGGTGATCAGCACGTCTTCACCCAGGCATTCGAAGGCCAGGGCTGTGTGCACTGCATTGCCAAAGGGATCGAAAATGGAGGCCACCTCTTCATCCACGCCTTCACGATGATGCCAGACATTCGTCATCGGCACGCTGATGTACTCGGCAAAGGCTCCCGTGCGGTTGACGCCGATGCCCACGGTGTCCTTGCACAGATGGCGGCGGCCAGCCAGGCAATTGCGACAGCGGCCACAGACCACGTGCCCTTCGGCACTGACGATTTCGCCTGGGTGAAAGTCGCTGACGTTTGCGCCCACACTTACCACTTCGCCCACAAATTCATGCCCCACCACCATCGGCACCGGGATGGTTTTTTGGGCCCAGGCATCCCATTTATAGATGTGCAGGTCCGTGCCGCAGATGCCCGTTTTGCGGACTTTGATCAGGACATCGTTGATGCCGACTTCGGGTTCCGGGACATCCTGCAGCCAGAGGCCGCGTTCTGCGTGAGCTTTGACGAGCGCTTTCATGTGTGGCGGTATATTGGACGTAAATCCGGTAAAATGGCAAGAGGAATTATTCCATGATGAAGGATTCGTTTCCTTTATATTGTCATTGGGGGCGTGAAGGCAACAGGGTCTTATACGGGCCGATTACTCAGTTTCAGCCCGTGGATCGCGGGAAAGGAGGGCGCGCATGGCTTCTTTGGCCGGTTTGGCCTCATAGAGCATGGCATAGATCTCATCCAGCAAAGGAGTGCGCACGCCTTTGGCTTTGGCCGCACCATGCAGGCTGGCGGTATTGGGCACGCCCTCTGCCACCATGCGGGTGCTGGACATGATTTCCTGGAGGGGCATGCCTTCACCGATGAGACGGCCCACACGGTGATTGCGGCTATGCTCGGAGTAGCAGGTGGCCATCAGGTCGCCCACGCCGCCCAGTCCCATGAAGGACTCTGCCCGGCCCCCCATGGCCACGCCCATGCGCACCATTTCAGCCAGGGCCCGGGTGACCAGGGCGGCGATGGCATTGTCTCCCAGCTTCAATCCGAGCGCGATGCCGGCTGCGATGGCATAGGGATTTTTCATCGCGCCCGCCCATTCCACGCCCGTGACATCATCGCTGGTGTAGGTGCGGAACCAGGGCAGGGTGAAGCAGGCCTGTACTTCGAGTGCGACGGTTTCTTTGTCACAAGCGACCACGGCGGCGGTGGCCATGCGCTGGGACACTTCCTCCGCATGATTGGGGCCCGTGAGCACGGCCAGAGGTGTCTGGGTAAAAGATTCCGCAAGGATCTGCGTCAGGCGTTTGCCGCTGTTCAGCTCGATGCCCTTGGCGCAGGAGATGATCACTTGGGCACCTTTGACGGCTGGCAGGGTGGCCATGCTGTGAGCCGTTTCGCGAACGGCCTTGGAAGGGACGACAAACACCACCAAATCCGCAGGGCGCAGGTCCTCCATTCGGGCGGTCGCTTGGATGCTCTCTGGCAAAACGAGGCCCGGCAGGTAGCGCGAGTTTCTGCGCGTGCTCTGGATCTCTTCCATCAGGAGGGGATCACGTCCCCAAAACTGCACTTGCAGGCCGCGTTCTGCCAGGACGGCGGTGAGCGCCGTCCCCCAGCTTCCGGCTCCGATGACGAGGGCATTTGAATAGGGCAGGGGAGAGGACATGTCGGGTGAATCGTAGCTATCAAAGAGCAGTCCCGGCCCGACCGCCAGTGTCATCTGCAACGATGTTCTCAGATAAAACAGCCGTTTCCCGCAGGACTTTGGCTGGCCTGCGTTATCCTTTCTCATTCCATGAATCTCCTCACGCATCCGGAAGGCCGCCGCGAACTGGCCACCTTTTATCAAGATACCTTGCTCCGCAATGTGATGCCCTTTTGGCTCAGGCACGGCATGGATGCAGAGCATGATGGCATCATGACGGCGCTGGATCGTGATGGCAGCCTGCTGGACACGGACAAAAGTATCTGGTTTCAGGGACGGGCGGGCTGGATGTTTTCCACCCTGTTTAACACGGTGACGCAGGACCGCGCCTACTTCGATGCGGCAGGCTCCTGCCTAGCCTTTTTGGAAAAACATGGCTATGCCACGGACGGAAAGCTTTTTTTCACCGTCACCCGCGAGGGCAAGCCGCTGCGGATGCGCCGTTACGCTTACAGCGAGGCCTTTGCCAGCATCGCCCATGCGGCCTACTTCAAGGCCAGCGGCGATGTTCATTATGCGGAGGCGGCGGTGCGTGATTTCTCGTTCTATCTGCGTCACTCCTTTGAGCCGGGCTACATGATGCCCAAGGTGGACTCGAATACGCGCCCGATGGTGGGCATTGGCGCGCTCATGATTGGCATCGTCACGGCCCAGGAACTGCGGACCAACCTGGGGCACAAGGATGTGGCCGGGCGCAGCCTGACGGAGTGGATTGACCTCTTCATTCTGGATATCCAGCGCCTGTTTTACAAACCGGAGCTGGAGGTGCTGCTTGAGACGGTCGCCCCTGATGGCAGCATTCTGGATCACCTGGATGGGCGCATTCTCAATCCGGGCCATGCCATTGAGTGTGCCTGGTTCATCCTTCATGAAGGCCGCCTGCGCGGTGAAAAAAGTTACATTCAGTTAGGCCTGGGCATTCTCGACTGCATGTGGAAACGCGGCTGGGATGAGGGGATGGGCGGTCTGTTCTATTACCGTGACATCCATGACAAGCCTGTGCAGGAGTACTGGCATGACATGAAGTTCTGGTGGCCGCACAATGAAGCCATCATCGCCACGCTGCTGGCCTATGAGGTGAGCGGGGATGCCAAATATGCGGCGATGCACCAGCAGGTGCATGACTGGAGCTTTGCCCACTTTGCCGATCCTGAATACGGAGAGTGGTATGGCTACCTGCACCGCGACGGCAGCGTGTCCCAGAGGGCGAAAGGAAACATGTTCAAGGGCCCCTTCCACCTGCCGAGGATGCTCTGGTATTGCTCTCAGATCTTACAGGAGTCCAAGGAGCCTCCAACCCATTCCTAAAAAGGACAGGTGATCGGGGGAGTTATCGCGGGCCCATTGGGCGTTATATTCCTCGCCATGCTCTCCCATCCCATTGCCGGTCTTGTCGCAGCGACGCATACCCCGTTTCATCAGGACGGTTCCCTGAACCTGTCCATCGTTGAAAAACAGGCGGCCCACCTTCTGCATACAGGAGTGGCCAGGGCGTTCATCGGCGGCACCACAGGTGAAAGCCATTCGCTGAGTTTGGCGGAACGGCAGGCGCTGACCGAACGCTGGATGGAGGTGACGAAGGGAACGTCTCTGAAAGTCGTGGTGCATGTGGGGGCGAACTGCCTGGGGGATGTGGCCGCGCTGGCTGCCCAGGCGCAGGCGCTCGGGGCCGATGCCATCAGCGCCCTGGCTCCCAGTTACTTCAAGCCGCGCAGTGTGGAGTCACTGGTGGACTGCTGTGCGCAGATCACCTCCGCAGCACCGGAACTGCCGTTTTTCCTGTAGGACATTCCTTCGTTCACGGGCATTTCACTTTCGGTGC
>DMMK01000267.1 GCA_003453085.1 Verrucomicrobiales bacterium | reverse complement strand
GGCTTTGGATGTGCTCTGGCCCCCAAGCGATGAGCTGTCGCTGCCCGGCATGGGTGATGATCTCGGGCGTGCAATAGCCCGCTGGGTCTGCCCCACCGCGCCAGAGAACCTGGCCGCTGCTTTTATCCAAAGCGAGGACGCTGCCATCTGGCATAGCGCCCACATGCAAAAGGACATTGTTGCCATCCAACACGGGAGAGGCGGCAAAGCCCCAGGTGGGCATCTGTGCACCATGCGCTTTCACCGTATCCACCTGCCATAGAATTTTGCCCTCAGTGGCATCGAGGCATAGGGCCATCCCCGCAGCCCCTAAAATGTAGGCTTTCCCCTCCTGCAGCGTGACGCAGGAGCGCGGGCCGGTTCCATAGTTCATCCGTCCATAAATGGCAGGCCAGTTCTGTGACCAAAGCATCTTGCCCGAGTCTTCAGCATAACAAAGGATGCGTTCAATATCCTGAGGCTCTTTGGGGCGATCCAAAACATACACTCGCCCCTCATTGACCGTGACTCCCGCATAACCACCGGCGATATCGGCTGTCCAAAGCTGCTCTGGCGGGCGATTGGCCAAGTCGGCAGGCACGTTCTCTGGATTCCAATGACCATCCCCTGTGGGCCCGCGCCAGCGCGGCCAGTCTGCCGCTGAGACGAGCTGGGTGAGGGCCAAGAAGCAAAGCCAGATTTTCATGGGGAGAGATGCCTTTAATACGGCTGTGAAGACAGGCCCATTTCACGCAGTGCGGCTGGTGAATGGAAATCATTTCTCCGACCATTCATGACAAACCAGCGGCAGCAGGGGGATGGGGGCCGAGGCAATGATGAGGCGTCAACCAACCATGTCCAAGCCACTCCTCATCCTCTTCGGCACCTTTTCAGGGAACTCTGAATCCTGCGCAGAAAAAGCCGCCAGCGTCGCCCGGCAGCGTGGATACGACCCCGTCCTGGAAAACATGATGGATTCCACGGCGGATGTGCTGATGCAGTTTGATACTGCCCTCCTCATCACCAGCACTTATGGTGATGGCGATCCACCGGACGGCACGGAGAATTTTTATGAGCAGGTGGTCAACCGCCCCCGCTTTCGCCTGGAGCATCTACGTTACTCCGTCCTGGCTTTGGGAGATTCCTGCTACGACCGTTTTTGCCAGTGCGGCAAAGATTATGATGAAGCGCTGGAGGCACAAGGAGCCACCCGTTTCCATACCCGAGTGGACTGCGACATTGACTACGATGACCCCTGCGACGCCTGGATTGAAGGCGTCTTCGCCACCCTCGCTGAAGAACGTCTGCTGGCGGCCTAACTCTTGATTGTGCATTTGATCATGGATTCTACCTCGCATCATTCGCCACGCATTGCTTACAGCTTTCCAGCGCATACTTTTGATCTGCGGCGAGTGCGCCCGGAATGGTGCTTCGAGGCAGATGGCGGTGCAGCGTTGGCCATCCATTTGGACGGTCAATGGACTGATTTTTTCAGAAATCTGCGGGAACTGGGTCTGGTGATGGTCACCGCTGCCCATGGCCCTTTGAGTCTTGCTGTTGCCTGGGAGAAGCCTTTGTTTCAAAGTTACCCCGGCAGTGATGAATGGGTGTGCCTGAGTTCCGGGGCCGAGCTGCGCCCAGCCGCCTTAGGCGGAGGCATGGCGGTGGTCGAAACCGTAGGCGACCAGCAGGTGGCCAGTTTCCAATTTTTTGATCGTGGTGGTAAAGGATGCCTGAAGATCCTCGTCACCAATTGGTCCGATTACGAGGTCTTTGAGGACCTCGTAGCCCGCCACGCGAGTGGACGGAGGACCTTACCCTTTGGCCAGAAATCCGAAGTCCGAAAAGAGCAACCTTCACCTGATTCACAGACGGTACGACAGCTCTGGAAGGGCCTCTCGAGAAGCCTGCCCGACTCTGCCTTTCCCGGCATGGAGGGCGTCTCCCGCCTCTCCGCGCTGGAGGCAGCGGGGCAGGATCTGGCCTGGCGCCTGCCGCGCAGGGTGGTGCGGCAGGCGCTACAATCCATGACCCTGGGCCAAGTGCCGCTGGGCGGAGCGGTGCGCAATGAGGCAGTATTTCTCCCCAGCGGCTTTTTTCCCACGCACTGGGGCGAATGTGGCTGCGGCACCACCTTTTTTGGTGAGGCCTCTCAATTAACCCTGCGCGGCTGCGGCCACCGAGGCCAGACCTGGGCAACCCGTTTTGAACTCGGCGGTGAGGAAGTCATCTGCATCGAGTTTTATGATGCGCGGGGTGACTTCGCCGGTGGTGTAGGGCTGAGGCCTGAAGCTGCCTCCTGGCAACGCGACCAATGGGCCGATGTGATCAATGGGGTGCCATAGTCATGAAACTGTGAGCGAAGCCTGCAAGATACCCGGCCATTCACTTTCAGAAGCCTTCGAGGCATTGTAGGGTCTATAACCGAGGCCACGAAGCACTTGCACCGTGGGCGTGGCTTTGTTGAGGGTGTAGTAGTGAATGCCTACGACGCCGTGGTCGAGAAGATCGGCACACTGGGTGATGGCGTGGTGGATGCCGACTTGGCGAAAGGCTTCGGCATCTTCCCCTGCCCTCTGGAAACAACGAAGGAGGCGGGCGGGGTAGCGTGAGCCTGCGGATAATTCCGCCATGCGGCGCAGGCTGCTAGGCTGGGTCAAAGGCAGGATGCCCGCCAGGATAGGTACATGGATGCCAGCTAACTCACAGCGAGCGCGAAAGTCATGAAAGTCGTGATTGTCAAAAAAGACCTGAGTGCACAGGTAGTCAGCCCCGGCATCCACCTTGGCTTTCAGGTAATCCATTTCGAGCATTCGGTTAGGCGTGGCGGGGTGACCTTCTGGAAAGCAGGCAACGCCAATGCCAAATCCACGCGGGTCTGGATGCAAGCCTTGTTCATTGAACTGACGGATGAAACGGACTAGGTCGGCAGCGGTTTTAAAGTCGCCTTCCAGGGCCCCTTGTCCCGGCAGATCACCGCGCAGAGCCAGCACATTGCTAACACCTGCCGCTGCGTATTTTTCTAATAGTAACCTGACTTCCGCCTGTGTGTGCCCCACGCAGGTGAGATGGGGGATGGGATCAAAGACATCCGACTGGCTAAGCTCTCCCACCAGCGCCTGAGTGCGATCCCGCGTGCTGCCGCCCGCACCATAGGTGACGCTGACGAAGTCAGGCCGCCAGGCTGCGAGCTGCTGCAGGGAATCCTGCAACTCCTTCACAGAGTCAGGACTGCGAGGGGGAAAAAACTCAAACGATAGCGTCGGACGTTTCGCGGCTAGAAGGATGTCTTTGATGTGCATGATGTTAGGCTTTCACAGGCTTCCCGGCACGAAGCTGTCGTGCAGCCTCTACCATGTGGAGGATGGAGGATTTCACTTCCACCCAACCTCGGGTTTTGAGGCCGCAGTCGGGATTGATCCACAACTGGGCACGGGGGATAACGGCCTCCGCCTTGTGCATGAGGCTCACCATTTC
>DMMK01000699.1 GCA_003453085.1 Verrucomicrobiales bacterium | reverse complement strand
GGGTTGAGACTGGGCAAGGATCAAACCGTAAGCCCACATGGGGTTAGGGGAAGCTCGGATAGGGGCAGAGGGTTCGGAGACACTTGCAAGCAGGCTTGTTTGCCGCCAAGAAGAAGGGTGCTGACTGACTACCACAACCATACGCCCCTCTGTCATCATGCGGAGGGTGATCCTATCGAATACGCCCGTCATGCGGAGAGCATCGGGCTGGTGGAGATCGGCCTTTCGGACCATAACCCGACGCAGGGGCATCTGGATGACTGGCGCATGAGTCTGGGCGACCTGCCCCGTTACCTGGACATGGTGGAAGAGGCCCGTCAGGGTGTGACCATCCCGGTGCGCCTGAGTCTGGAATGTGATTACCTGGAAGGCCGTGAGGCCTGGACGGATGAAACGGCGGCGCTGGCTCCGTGGGATTACCTCATCGGCAGTGTCCATTACATCCAGGATGACTTGGCTGTGGATGACCCCAAGTACATGAACCATTTCAAAACGCCGTCTGAGATCGAACAGATGTGGCGGCAGTATTGGCGATTGTATGAGAAAATGGTGCGCACGAAGCAGTATGATTTTCATGCACACCCGGATCTGGCGAAGCGTTTTGGCGCCCTGCCGACGGGCGATCTGCGGCCTTACTATGAGCCTGTGATCCAGGCCCTGGCCGATACGGGCGGTGTGATGGAAGTGAGCACGGCGAGCCTGCGCAAAGGACTGAGTGAATTTTATCCCTCCCGGACAATGCTAGAGATGGCCTTTAGCGCGGGCGTGCCCATCGTCATCAATTCCGATGCGCACAAGCCCACGGATGTGGGGGCGGATTTTGCTCACGCCCTCGCTTTTGTGCGCAGCGTCGGCTACCGCAAAACCGTAAGATTTCATAACCGCCAGCGGACCCTCGTGCCTCTGCCGGAGACCTGGCCTCTATGATCTGGAAAGCCCGACAACATGTCATCGAGTTTCCCCGTCGCCCACTGGTGATGGGCATCGTCAATATCAATGACGACTCCTTTTGCGGTGACGGCACGCTGGATCCTGAAAAGGCCCTGGCCCAGGCGGAAGCGATGCTTCGTGATGGCGCGGACATCATTGACATCGGGGCGGAAAGCGCGCGGACGAATCGCGGCCCCATCAGTGTGGAGGAGGAGATCGCCCGCACCTTGCCCTTCGTAGCTGCGTGGCCAGATCTGATCGCCCAATTTGACGGGCCCCCGCATGACAGCGCGCAGCTTTGGCCGCCTCTGCTATCCATCAATACCTGGCGATCAGCCGTCATCGAGGCCGTGCTGCCGCAGGGTGGCGATCTCATCAATGACATCAGCGCCCTGCCGGATGGAACCCATGCGCGCCTGTGTGCGGAGCACGGGGCCAGCCTGCTGATCATGCACAGCATCGGCCAGCCGAAGGTGCCGCACACCCATGTGGGCTATGCCAATATCCTGGAGACGATGGCGCAGTTCTTTGATGAAAAACTGGCTCTGGCCGAAGTAGCGGGCCTGTCTCCCGAGCACATCATTCTGGACCCCGGCATTGATTTCGCCAAGCAGCGGGAAGACAACCTGACGCTGTACCGCCATGCGGACCAGTTGCAGCGCTGGGGCCGTCCGGTGCTGCTGCCCGTCTCGCGGAAGACGGTGATCGGCCAAGTGCTGGATTTGCCCAATGCGGTGGATCGCGATGCCGGTACCGTGGCCTGCATCGCCGCCGGGATGCGGCAAGGCAGCCAGATTTTCCGCGTACACAATGTCAAGGCTGCTGCGCAGGCTGTGAAGGTGCTGTGGGGTCTGCGATAAGCGATGAGTAGAATGGCCATTCGTGGAGATCTGGAAGGCCAAAGTTTTCCTGCTCAAAAAGTCCTTTATCTTGTCTGATAGCGATGGATTCGAGCTCAGCTCGGACATCATCTAAGCAAGGATTTTCAAGCAGCCCTGGCAAAATTTTACGATCATACTCGGTCAACGCAATGGCTGCCGATCCACGCCGATGCTGCATGAGGAATGGGTGAATGCTGCGTCCTGTCTGTTCGCGCAGTTTAGCCAGGATGAGGAACCCAGCAGGATCTGTATCACCAAAGTGGTAAACGGGGAGATCTGGTGGCAGCAATTCAAGCAACCGGAGGACGGCACTGTTGGGGAAACTGCAGCCGATAAGCAAGGTGCCGCCCGCTTTATTTTTTAAAGCCAGTTGGGGAAGCGTCGTCTTTTTGTTTTCTACCAAGAGGATTTGAGTGGCTGGGGTGGAGATGCGTATGGCCTGTTCTATATCGGGCGTGAGAGACAGGCTGACCACTCCTTTCATGGCATGGATGATGTCCTTCTCGTCAGAGGAATGCAGGGTGAGTTGCCCTGCAACATCCGCTTTAGGCTCGGTCAATTGAATGCCGCATGATTCTAAAGTGACAGGTCTGCCGAACAAAGAGTTGAGACAAGATTCGAGGTTTGCTTTCCGTGGCTCTAGTCCTTTGCTTCCTCCTTCAAGTCCCAGCGCGATACTCGCGGTGCGGACGGGTGTATTCTCTGCCCAAGCAACCGAGGTGAATCGAAAAGTCAGGTCCAGCAGATCCCGCATTTTTTCGGGAGCTTTCCAGATGAGGGGTGGGATATTGAGGGCTTGCTCGAACGTTTTATAGATTCGACCACACCACTGCTGCCAAAGTTCAGGGAATCGAGGGTGATGCTTGGCTTCAAACTCTTTGACGGTGAGTAGTGACTGCGCATGGCGATCACTGGCTGGTCGGTGGTCAAAAGTTTCTTGAAGCCATGGTTCAGCCTCAATTGGAATTTGTACCTTCAGAATCAAATAATCACGGAATTTATGAGGTATGCTTTTGAGGCGACCTAGCTTGGCTAATCGCTCCAAATCACGCTCCGCCGCCCGCTGATCTTCGACCTTCTTTAGGCCCGCATCTTCTAGAAGTTCTGGCCAGGGAGTGGAGAATGGGTTCTTGGCTGGAGCCAGTCTGTCCCCCCCCCGCGTGGCACGCCATTTCTCAAAAAGAGTCTGAAGCCAAACGGGCGACATGTTCGGTAATACAGAGACGGATTAACCAGCCAGCGCCTGCAGCAGTTTGTCTTTGTTCCAGGGCACCACCCAGTTTTCGATGTGGATGTCGCGGCCCTGGCCGTCGCGTTTGCGGTCCACACGGCACTCGATGACGGTGTCGGCATGGTCGATCATGGTGCCGAGGCGGTCCATGGGGAAGGCGAGGAGGAGCTGGAGGCCGAAGTTGCTGGCGAGGGCCAAGCAGTCATCAATGCGGTCACCGCTGAGCTTGGAGAACGCTTCATCCATGACCACGAGGCCGAGGTTCCGGCGGCTGTCTTTACGACCCAGATCATAGACGCGGTGGAAGGCGGCGAGCATGGAGACGAAGAACGGGGCCTGGTTTTCTCCGCCGCTCATTTTGCGAGCGTTGTTCTGGAGGGAGATGGCGGCTTCTTCACTATGACCGCTGGGGATCATGAGCATGTCGTAGCGGTGATAAAAACGGTAGTCGAGCAGGCGCTGCGCTTTGGTGTCATCGGGGTTATCAATCGCGGCCATGAGCTCTTCTTTGGCCTTGGCGATTTCTTCCTGCTTCGAGGAAGCAAAAAGTTCGTCAGAGGGGTTGAAACCTTCGAGGCCGTTTTCGATGAGATTCCACATGGCGGACTGGGCGCGGTCGCGGATCTGGGAGATGCGGTAGCGGTAGCGACCGATGTCTTGATCGAGAATCTTGCTCAGTTCCTTGATGGTGCGTGTGGCTTCATCAATCTTCTCCCGCAGCACATCCAGCACCTGGCTCTGCAGGCGCTCTTCCCACTCGCGGCGGCGCTCTTCGGCGATCTGGCGGTAATGGCTGAGTTGATGCGATTCGAGGTCGTTGCAGCGGGCGTCGTAGCGGGCGTTGTCCTCCTCTTCAGCATCGAAGTCATGCCGATATTCAGGGTGCGCCTCTGCCAGTTTACGGCGTTCATCATTGCGGTCACGGCGTGTGCGCTCGGCACGGTCGTGGGCATATTGACGGCCATACTCGGACTGGTCTTTGCGCTTTTGCCAGGTGCCTCCGGCTTCTAGGGCGGCTTTCAGGGCCCTTGCGATTTCATCCTGGGCCAGGCCGCGAGGCAGGCTGTTCAGACTCTCGTGCAGGGACAGGGTGGCGCTTTGGAATTCTTCCCGGCACAGGTCCAGTTGCTCCAGCATCTGCCGCTCATTCACGACAAAAGCGGTGACCGAGGTGCTGAGGCTGCCGATGCGCTGTTCCAGCCCGCGCAGGCGCATTTC
>DMMK01000168.1 GCA_003453085.1 Verrucomicrobiales bacterium | reverse complement strand
GGCCAAAAGCATTTCCCTGCACTGGGAGTTCATGTTCACCCGCGCCCGCTACCAGACCCGAGACATGCACAAGCAGGGAGAACTGCTCAACCAAGTCTCCCGCCTTGCGGACGCTGGCCAGATCCAGACCACGCTGAAAACGGATCTGAGCCCCATTACCGCCCCCAATCTACGCCAAGCCCACGCCCTCATCGAAAGCGGGCGCAGCATTGGCAAGGTGGCTTTGGCAGGTTTCGAAGCCTAGCAGCCAAGCTGTTGCAGCTTGCAGGCTTCAGCTCACTTTTTTGTTGCATCGTGCAACTAAAACGCAGCACTCCGGCAGCACCCCAAAATCACAACAAACTCGCAATCAACGAGTTACAATCACACCCTCTGAGTTGGCACGGGCACTGCGCAAGTCAGGAGAGCCAGCCGAAATGGTCATGTGGGTTGATCTTGTCCGTGAACAAGGTCAACCCGCCTGCACCTAGCGGCTGGCAGACTTTACTATTCGCCGCTTCGTGTTTGCCTCTGACAGAGAGTGATCTTCGGGAGATTCCTTTCCGTCAAAAGCAGACCGAAGCGGTTCCCTTTCAGCTCCCGGCAGTTCAACTCTTCTCATTATGTTTTTTGATCTCGCCCTCATCGTTTTTCTCTCAGGTGCCTTCGGGCTTACGGCGGCCTTCACACTGACTCCGTGAAAGCTGCTCTTGGGGAAAAGCGACGCCCCAAACATGCACTCACTCGAAGCCTCTGCACCGTGCTTACAGCCCAGGTTGCGGCTTTGGGTGAGTGCATAATTTTATTTGTTAGCCGAAAGAGAGCGAACCTTTTTCTAAGGCACCTTGCGTGCGTACTGCTTGAAAAATTTCACGATCAGAGCCGGAGCATCTTTGTGAAACTTATGGTCCCCCGGATGGATAGCGGTCACGACGGGGGTGCCTATTTTGGATGGGTGAAAAGTACAGTTGGCATCCTGATCCCACGCCACTCCTGAGCCGCACTGGTTCAGTCGGACGACGGCCTGAATGGTCGCCTGCTGCCATTCATATTTTACCAGCGGATCATTTTCCCCCGCAATGTGCATCACTGGTTTTGGTTTGAGTTTCCCCATCAATCCTGGGCTCGCCGCAGCGGAAGGGGCCATGGCAGCAAACACATCTCCACGTGCCGCCCACAGCAGGTAGGTGAAACCTCCGCCATTGGAGTGGCCCGTGGAATAGATGCGGGTGGCATCCACTTGGTAATCAGCCTTCAGGCTGGCCAGCACGGCATCGAAGAACTTCAGATCGCGATCCCCCTCGGCGCCCAGCCCATGCTGCCAGCCCGGCTTTTTGCCTTCTGGGTCCGTGAGCCGTCCCGGCGTATTCAGCCCCTGCATATACACTACCAGGGCCTCCGGCCACAGCTCTGGAATGGGAAACATGCGCGCCGCATTCTTCATGTTGCCGCCATGACCATGAAAGGCAAAGACCACGGGTGTAGGCTTTGCACTGGCTTCACTTGGCACATAGATCAACGCCCCCCGCTTCACCCCATCCACCATCCATTCCTTCGGCTTTAGCGGCAGCTCAGCCCGAAGGGAAAACACCGGGATCAACAGCAGAAAGAAAAAGCGCAGCAGGTTCATGTCCGGCATTGAACGCAGCAGAGTTCGACAAGTTGTGAACAAAAAACTTCACCCCTCCATCCGCATCATTTCCCTTTCCAGTCCGGCCTTTTCAGCCATCACTCCCCGATGAGCCAGGAGATAGACTTCCAGATTGAACCCAGCCTCACGGTCAGCGAATTCATCGCCGTGCTGCAAAGCTCCACCCTGGCCGAGCGCCGCCCAATTGATGATGTACCGCGCATGGACCGCATGCTGCGCCAGGCGGACATCATCCTCACCGCACGTTGTGAGGGGGAACTCATCGGCATCGCCCGTACGCTCACGGATGGCAGTTACAGCACCTACCTGGCGGATCTGGCCGTCGCCCAGTCCTTTCAGGGACGCGGGATCGGACGCGAGCTGATCCGTCGCACTCATGAAGCTGCCGGCCTTCAGACCAATCTCATTCTCATTGCCGCCCCAGGGGCCCGCACTTATTATCCGCACATCGGCATGACCGCCCATGATTCCTGCTGGATCATCCGTGGGGAGTGCCCTCCTTCATCCCCGCCTGCATCATGAATTTGGCTGACTTCTGCGCCTACTGCCTGTCCCTGCCCCATGCGGAGGAAACCACGCCTTTTGGCCCTGACGTGCTCGTTTACAAGGTCGCAGGCAAACTCTTCGCCCTAACTACACCCGAGGAGTTCCCGGCCACGGCTAACCTCAAGTGTGATCCCGAACGCGCGATCGAGCTGCGCGACCGCTACGAGGATATTCAGCCCGGTTATCACATGAACAAACGGCACTGGAACACCCTCACACTGGAGGGTGGCCTGCCTAACAAGCTGGTGCGTGAACTCATCGACCACTCCTACCAGCTCGTCGTTGCCTCCCTGCCTAAAAAGGCGCGGGAGGCACTGAATGAAGCTCGCTGAATCAGCGGCCCAGCCACACGGCACCGAGCGGAGGCAGATCGATGATGATGCTCCACGGCTGCCCCTGCCATTCCGTGTCACCAGCCGGCATCGGCAGCGGATTCACCATGCCGCTTCCTGCATAGCCTGGAGCATCGGTATTGATGAGTTCCCGATAGCTTCCGGCCTCGGCAACTCCGACACGATAGCCTTTTCGCGGCACGGGTGTGGCATTGATCACACAGTAAACCTTGTCGCCATCGGGTGATTTGCGCATGAAGGCAAAGATGCTGTTTTCACCATCGCTCGCATCCAGCCATTGGAAGCCCGAACCATCGTGGTCCTGAGCATACAGCGCCGGACGTGTGGTGTACAGCCAGTTCATGTCGCGGACCAGCTTTTGCAGGCTGGCGTGCTCCTCGCCCATGAA
>DMMK01000605.1 GCA_003453085.1 Verrucomicrobiales bacterium | reverse complement strand
ACTCTTCGGCGCTGGCGTAGGTGCTGGTTTTGTCGCTGTGGAACACCTTTTGGGGGTGAACGCCCATGAATCGGCACACTTCCTCGATCTGGTGCTTACGCGTCTCCAGGTGCTGGGCATCCACGCCCGAAAGCGCCCCAGAAATCCACTTCGCGCCGTTGTCGAGGATCATCGGCACGCCCGCGTTCTCCGCGCCCGCGTTCTCAGCCAGAATCCAGGCTTTCAGGTTGGCGTACTGCTCTTTGTTGAGCTTGCCTTCAATGGAATATGTGCCCGATGTGCGCACACCTTTGGCGTGCAGCTTGGAATGCGACTCTTCGGTGGCGATGGCCAGGCCCAGGGCCTCGCGCGCCAGGCTCAGAACGTCAAGCCCGAGCAATCCGTCCCACGAAGGGCCGCGAACGTGCCAGATGGCCTCGGCAGGGAACTCCTGCACGGCGCCGGTTTCGCCTGTGACCTCAAAAACCACCCGGTAATCGGGCTTCTGCGTCTTCTTCACGCGGCCCGGGTTGAGCAAAATCAGCTCAGAAATCCCGCCAACGGTGCGATTGATGAAGGCATACGAGTTGCCCAGCGCCGCGTGGATCACCTGCGTCTCGCGGAACTCGAACGAGGTGGTCCAGTCGTTGGGCGCGAAGGCCAACAAGTCGTACAGACGGTGGTCTTTGGCGCTCTGGATCTTCTTCAGACCGCTCTCCTCCACCTCGCGGAACACCTTCAGCGGCACCTGGGCCACGCCCTGCGACAAGACGCGCAGGCAGGCGAACATGGTTGCCACCTTCAGAGCGTTTTCCAGCGTGATGGTCGGCCCAGCCATGGAAGACCGGCCCGCGCGCAGCATCTCAGCCCATACGGCCAGCGGGTCCGTGGACTTCTGCTCCGCGACGGCGCGCGCCAGGAACCCCATTACTTCACACCTCGCGCCAGCACAACACCAGCAGCCAGGGCGAACAGGCCGCCCACCACGTAACCGGCGGGCACGTACACCAGCGCTGCCCCGTAGGACACACCACCAGCCCCGGCCAGCATGAGTGCATCAGGCAAAAAGCCTGCCGCCGCGCTCGCAGCGGTGCGCAATTTGTCTTTGATGGTCATGAGGCTTCCCAGAATGATTTTTCAGACGCTGGATTCAGCGACATGAGGGTGACGGCGTTGAAAAGCGCCATCAGCGGGTCGATCTTTGCGGACCCTGCGGCCTGCTTTGTGATGATCACGGCGTTGCCCCTGGGCTCCACCTTTGCATTACCTACGCACCAGGCCATCAGGGGCTGGCCACCGTGCACCAGCACGCCCTCGGCCAGCTTGCGCTCTGCCGTCTTGATGGCCCCAGTGAGCTTCCAACCCTGGGACACGCCGATCAGCTTTTCCTCGGGGATTCCGGCCTCTGCCAGGGCATCCACGATGCCGCCCAGCCCGGCGGGGTCACATCCGATCTTGTCCAACAGGCCGCGCGCTTCGATCAGTGCGCAGATCCCGGCCACGTCTTCCACGTCCTCGCCGATGTTCTTCACCAGCGTGAGGTTGCCGTCCTTTGCGAAGTCCTGAAACCGGGTGGCTTCCTGCTTTCGGCGCTCCAGCACGGAGGGGTGCGCCCAGGCATGCGTCCAGGTCAGCCACTCGCGGGTGTTCTTGTCCCGGCCCACGACGGCCAAGCCCAGCAAGTCGTCCAGGCCGCCGCCGTCGATGCCAACGTCCACAACCTCGGAGCGGTCGAGCAGCTTGTCGAGCGTCAGCCCTGGGGCTTTGGTCTGTGATTCCCAGAAGTCAGCCCCGGCCCAACGGTCGCTGCGCAGGTTCAGGCCGATTTCCACATTCGCGTGCTTCGCCATGAAGCCCCGGAAGGAGTCACCACCGGCTAGCTCGGCCTTCTTGAACTCGCGCTCAAGGAATGCCTGATCCACCGAGAACCCCATGTTGGGATTCACCATGGCCATGTTTTCCAGCTTCAGGCAGTCGCCGTTGGCCACCATTTCGGGCGGGTGCTCGAAGATGACGGGCACAAAGCCCGGGTCGATCACCTTGCCGTCGCGCACGTCGCGGGCGTAGTCCAGCTTCTGCTTGAACACACCGGCCGGTGGTTCGTCCGACTGGGTGGTGAGCCAGATCACGAAGCCCTCAGGCCGCGATGCCAGGCCGCCCAGGGCCTCACGGAACATGTTCTCGGCGCTCGCCATCTTGCCGAACAGGTGAAGCTCGTCCACCAGGGTGCCGACTGACTTTTTGCCGCCGACCGTGTTCTGGTCTGCCGCCAGCACCTTCAAGGCCGCCCCGCTCTCGCGGTGGGTGATGGTCTTGATGTGCGTTTGCACATGCATCAGGACTTCGAGGTCTTCGTCCTTCTGCACCATGTCCCGCGCCGGGGCGAAGGCGTTGTTTGCCACCTCCACCGTGGGCGCCAGGACGGAAAACTCGGCCGACTGCCGCCAGTTCAGGATGACCGCTGTCATCATGATCCCGGCCGCAATGGTCGATTTCGAGTTTTTCTTCGGGATGAGGATGAACCACTCAGTGATCAGTCGCCGCCCGCTATCCGCGTCGTACGCCCCGAAGATCGAGCGCACCAGGTCGAACACCCACTCGGCGCACGACTCGCCGAAGGTCGGGCTGCCAGGGGCGTCCACGATCTTCAACTGCTTGAATACGGCCAGGGCCTGCTCTGCCTGCTCCGGGAAGATCGGCGGCGGGATGATCGACTCGCCCGCGCGCAGCCGCGCCGCCCAGTCTGGGCAGCTTGTTGACCACTCGGGCATCAGACC
>DMMK01000243.1 GCA_003453085.1 Verrucomicrobiales bacterium | reverse complement strand
CTGTGGGAACGAGTGCGACGACGACCGTTAGCACCGGGGCCGCCCTGGAGCTGAGCGGAGGCATCACCACGCCTGAAACGATGAACGTCAGCGGGGCCGGTGTGGGAAATCAGGGAGCGATCCGCAGCGTGAGCGGCAGCAACACCATGGCCGGAACCGTGACGCTGGGATCCAACCTGCGCCTGCAGGCCGAGTCGGGCAGCACCCTGAACTTCGATGTGGCCAGCGGGAACTCGATCCTGCATTCCGGCACGGCCAGCATCTCAGTCACCTTTGCCGGCAATGGCACCATCAATGTGGCAGATCCCATCGCCAAAACAGGCACAGGCACACTGGGGGTGACCAAGAGCGGCAATGGCAGCGCCAACATTCGCGGGGCTAGCCCCACTGTGAATTGCAGCATCACGGCCAACGGCGGCATTTTGAACCTCGACTATGCCAATGCCCCAGTGGCCACAGTGGACAATCTTTTGGGTTCGGGTGTGCCGGCCATTTTCAGCGGCGGGGGGCTGNNGGGCCGACGAAGCCAAGGCCATCCTGCGCGGCAATGCCAGCATGCGCGGCGAGAACGACAACTGGAATGAGTCGGTCAAGGTATTGCGGCTCGAGGTGGACCGGGACAAGGCCCGCGCGCTCGGCGTCACCAGCCAGGCCATCGCCCAGGCTTCCCGCACGGTGCTGAGCGGCAGCACGGTGGGCCAGGCTTTTGGTGCGGTGACCGTCAGCCCTGGCAGCGGTGAACTGCGCGTGGTGCAAAATGGCGGCACGAATGTGAACGTGGCCCTGGGGGCCATCAGCCGTCCCTCCGCCGCCGGCATGCTGCGTTTTACCCCCGGCAGCAGCGGTGCGCTGACTACCACGGGCGGTGCGGACAATGCGGTGCTGACGAGTGACAGCATGGCCTTTGCCACTGTGGGAGCCAGCGACTGGGCCGCCACAGGCGTGCTGGGTGGTGGTGTGCGCAGCATCGTGGGCCTTTCCACTCTTGTAGGTGGTTATACAGATACTTCCGGCGGGGCGCTTTCCGGTCACGCCGATGTGACCACGGCGACCGTGAGTGTGCCGGATAACCTAACCACAAGCACGGTGCGTTTTAATACGGCGGGTGGCAGCGCGGTGACGATTGCTGCGGGGAAAGTTCTCACTACCGGAGGCATCCTCGTCGGGGAGGGGGCCGGAGCCACGGATGTGACTCTCAGTGGCGGCATCCTGCGCAGCAGCTCCACCAGCATCTCTTCTTCACTTGCGGATCTGATGGTGATCCAGAACAATACGGCGGCGGGTTTGATTATCAGTTCCGTCATTGCCAACAACGCCACCGCCAGTTCCAACACGGGCTTTACGAAAACCGGTCCTGGCACGGTGTATCTGGATACGGTTTCTCATACTTACTCCGGCACCACGCGGGTGGTGAATGGCACGCTGCACCTCCGCTCGGGCAATATCTCGGCCAGCTCGGAAGTGACGCTGGGGGCGGGCAGCACCAGCGGGGTGCTAAAGCTGGGCAGCGGCAGCACAGCCGTTTCTTTGGCAGTGGACTGGTTGCGCACAGATGGAACTGGCACGGGCAATGCCGTGGTGGGCGGTGCCACGGCCTACTCCACCTTCACGCTGGATAATAACACGGTGGCCAGCGACTTCCGTGCTGGCATGCTGGGCGGGACCGGGGTGAATGAAGACAATCTGAACTTCCGCCTCACCACAGGCGGTTCGTTGGTGGCGACCCTCGGGCCTGCCAATACCTACAAGGGCAAGACCACGATGCTGGCCGGCGTCATTGAGGCCACCCTTCTTGCCAATACTGGGCTGCCCAGTTCCCTGGGACGGGGCGACCAGAATGCGGAATCCGCCATCATCGACATGAGCGGGGCCACAGTGACTGGAGCCACCGTGCAGGCTGTCTCAACCTTGCGTTACATCGGCAGCGTGGATTCCGTGACGGACCGCATCGTTCGCATCACCAATGCGGATGTGATTGCCGATACCTTTTCCGTCCTGGCGAATCTGGAAAACACCGGCACAGGCACGGTCAAGTTTACCAGCCTCTTCACTTCGGAAGGCAGTAACACAGCGCCACGCACGTTGCGACTTGGCGGCACACAGGTCGGCGCGAATGAGATCGTTGGCATTAGCAATGCAGCAGTGGCTACGACGGGCATTGAGAAATATGGCACCGGGAGCTGGACTATCACCGGCGACAGCCCGCACACTGGCAGCACCACGGTGAGCAATGGTCTGCTCCAGCTTGGCAATGGCGGCACGACGGGCAGCGTGGCCAGCATGGAGATCTTTCTGAACGCCACCACCGCGGTCCTCAGCACCAAACGCAGCGACACCCTCACGATGCCGCAGGCCATCACGGGCACAGGCACCCTGCGGATTGACAACACCATGACAGGTGTCACTCGCCTAACCAGTGATGCCAATGCCTATGGCAATACGGTGGTGCAAAGCGGCAGCCTTTTGGCCAACAACGGTTCAGCTCTCAGCTCGGCCACCGGCACGGGCCCAGTGTTGGTCCATCCAGGGGCGACTCTCGGGGGCACCGGGCGCATTGCGCCGGCTTTGAATAACTCCATCACGATTGTCGCGGGCACGCTGAGCGTGGGGGACTTCACCTTGCCGAGCCCAACGGCGGCGGATCTGATCCTAGCCACCAGTGGCACCGGCAGCCTGTCCTTGCAGGCGGGTTCCGTCTTTGCCTTTGATCTCTTCAGTGGCGCCGGTTTGGGCGACAACTCACTGACTAGTACTG
>DMMK01000256.1 GCA_003453085.1 Verrucomicrobiales bacterium | reverse complement strand
CGCGCTGCTGCTGCCCGCCAGAGAGCTGGGCGATGCGGCGTGTGCCCAGGCCCCCGAGTTTGACCAAGTCCAGAGCCTCGGCCACCCGTTGCTCGATTTCCGGGCGCGGGCGTTTGCGCTCCTCCAGGCCGAAGGCCACGTTCTGGGCCACGTTGAGATGCGGCCACAGCGCATAGCTCTGAAACATCATGCCGGTGCCGCGTTTGTGCGCAGGCAGCCGGGTGACATCCTCCTCCCCGAAAAAGATCTGGCCGCTGTTGGGCTGGTAAAAGCCGGCGATGTGCCTGAGCAGCGTCGTTTTGCCACAGCCACTGGGGCCGAGGAGGAAAAACAGCTCCCCCTGGCCAATCTCCACATTCACCCGGTCCAGAACCGTCTGTGCGCCGAAGCGTTTGGTGAGATCGCGAATGGAGATTTGGACCATGCGGGCATTGTTGTATGCCACATCACGATGAGTGGCAAGCCGTGGAAACGGCTTTCCTTCATCTCACTTCAATCTGCCGGGCCTGCGCCTTAACGGAAATAGCGCTCTTGGAAGTCTTTCCGGGTTTTGATCGCCGGGGCCTCTCCCACTCCGTCCACATCGCCGCTTTCAGCGGCGGCAGCACGGCGTTCACGAGCCTGCATCTGAGCTCTCGGAAAGCTGATGCAGGAGGCAAGCACGGATGTGGCGATGAGGAGCAGGAAGAGGCTGCGCATAATGTCCGGATGGGAATTAGGTTTCGAAATACGTGTAGCCGCGCAGACCCGCATCGTAGGCACCCATGATCTCACGGCGCTCCGTGGCGGTGATGCGTTTGGAGACAACGGCGCTTTCGGCCAGATTGCGGAAACGGGTGGCAAGGTCTTTGGGATCGTACTCCACGTAGCTGAGCACTTCGGAGACGCTGTCGCCTTCCTGCTCGCGGCGGTACTTGAGCTTGCCGTTTTCGATGCTGACGCTCACGACGTTGGTGTCGCCTAACAAATTGTGCAAATCGCCCAGGGTTTCCTGGTAGGCACCGACGAGGAAGATGCCCAGCATGTAGTCCTCGCCTTTTTCAAAGTCAGGATCATGCAGCGGCAGACTGCCGCAGATCTCACCACCGTGGGCGAATTTATCAATCTTGCCGTCGCTGTCGCAAGTGATGTCGGAAAGCACGGCGTTGCGGGTCGGCTTTTCCTTCAGGCGATGGATGGGCATGACCGGAAAGATCTGGTCAATGGCCCAAAGGTCGGGAAGGCTCTGGAAGACGCTGAAGTTACCGTAGTAGTAATCCGTCATCACGGTGCTCATGCGCTCCATCTGGCTGCCATCGTGGCCCACAGACTCCAGCTTGCCGGAGATCCAGGTCATGATGGACCAGTACATTTCTTCGCCCTGGGAGCGCTCGCGCAGGCCGACTTTGCCGTAATTGAATTCGGTGCGCAGCTTGTCGCGGTAATAGACGGCGTCGTTGTAGATCTCCTGCACGCGGTCACGAGTCAGCTTGGAGGCATCCTTGCCGAATTCTTCGCGCAGTTCGGCGAGGTTATGAAGAAGCTGAGGGGAGTCTTTATGCAGTTCGATTTTGCCACGACCAGGCTCGAAGCGGTTCACATCCAGGATGTTGATGACCAGGACGGAATAGTAGGCGACAACGGCGCGGCCGGACTCGGTGATGATGTCGGGATGCGGCACGCCTGCTTCGGCGGTGACTTCGGAAATGGCCTCGATGACGTCAGCACAGTATTCCTTGGTGCCGTAGTTGCTGGAGGCTGAGGTGGCACCCTTGAAGCCGTCATAGCTGATGGCGAGGCCGCCGCCCAGATCCAGAATGCCCATGCGGGCACCTTCTTTGACGAGGCCGCAATAGACGCGGGTGGCTTCGGTCACGGCCTGGCGGATGGCGCGGATGTTCGGGATCTGCGAGCCCTGGTGGTAGTGCAGCATGCGCAGGCAGTCGAGCATGCCTTGGTCACGAAGGTGATCCACCACACCCATGAGCTGGCTGATGTTCAGGCCGAAGACGCTGGCGTCGCCGCCGGATCCACTCCAGTAACCGGCGCTTTCCGCGCTGAGACGGAAACGTACGCCCAGGGTCGGGCGCACACCCATTTTTTTCGAGCGTTCCAGGATCAGGGCCAGCTCGCTCGGCATTTCGAGCACCAGGATGACCTGCAGGCCCATTTTTTGGGCATTCAGGGCGAGGTCAATGAACTCTTCATCCTTGTAGCCGTTGCAAACGATGTAGGCCTCAGGGTCGTGCATGTAGGCCAGGGCCGCGATGAGTTCCGGCTTGCTGCCGGCTTCGAGACCGTAGTGATACTTGCGACCATAGCGGGTGATCTCTTCGATGACTTCCTGCTGCTGGTTCACCTTGATCGGATAAACGCCGCGATACAGGCCCTGGTACTTGGCCTCCTTGATGGCGGAGTGGAAACCTTCATTGAGTTCGTCAATGCGCCAGCGCAGCAGATCGCCAAAGCGGATCAGCACCGGAAGCTGGGTGCCGCGCTCGCGCAGGCCTTTGACAATTTCAGACAAGGAAACCGGCTTCGGTTTCTTGCCATCCTTCAGGTTGACGACGACTTCGCCTTTGGGAGAGACATCGAAGTAACCATGACCCCACTCACGAATGCCGTAGAGATCGGCGCTGTCGTTGATGGTCCAAGGGGCGGTTTTAGGGGGGCGGCGTTCCATGTAAGTCTGAGCGCGCGATTATGGGGGCAATCTGCCGGATGAAAAGTGAAACTATGAGCTAGGGGGCAGTTGCTGTCTGGCACGGGCGGGGGTAATCCCTGTGAAATCTGGGCTTCCAGATCATCTTGAGGCGGTTTTTCCGTCTAAGGAGGCTGTGTCCCAGACATTTTACGATCCAAGCGGTCGGGAGGTGATCAGGCGTGAGCTACTACTGAACCATGAACATTTTCAGCATTCTTTTTGGACTCCTGCTTCTGGCTGCAATGCTCATTGGCACCGTTGCTGTTTTGATCGCGGTTTTCACGAAGCGATGGAAGACCGCCGGAGGGATTGTGATTTTCTTCACGGCCGGCTGGCTGTTTTTGACGGTCATGCATACGGTGACGAGTCCGTTTGTTAAGGGGCCAGTGGCGATGGACAAACTGGCGGGGACTTACCGGTTGCGGGAGGACTCTTGGGGCAGGCTGGAGAAAATGGGGTACAAGATCAAAACTGGAATGATCATTCTGAACTCGAATGGCAGCTACACGGGGACCGACATTCCTGCGTGCTGCATTCACGGGAAGGACGAAAGACATTACCCGTTCACTGGGGGCTACTATGGGATCTCGGGCACTTGGAAGATCGAAGAGGGCGACGATGGAAGAGGTACCAGGGTTTCCTTGGATCTTCCGAAACCCATTCTGTCGGATGCGCCTGTGGGCATTGACTCGAATCTCCAAAATGAAAGGATGGTGCCGTTCATGATCGATCCTGTCATCATGAAGGGCAGGCCCTATGAGTTGGGCTTTTCCATCTTCAATGGCGATTTCGATTACATTATTTTCGAGCCCTCCATATAAGCTTCAAAAAAGAACCCGACCTTAGTGGGCCGGGTTCTTGAAGAGCTCTGACAGATTAAGCTTACTCCGCCTGGCGCATGTAGGCGACGATGTCGGCCACGTCCTGGGCGGTGAGGCCGAGCTGGGTGCCGCTGAGCATGAGGGAGCGGTCCATTTTCTTTTTGCTGGCGATGCGGCTTTTCGGCACAAACTGCGTCTGGCCGCCCATGCTGCGGACGATGAGCACATCGCCTTCGGTCAGGACCATGCCGTGAATTTTGATGCCGTCCTTAGTGACAATCTCCACGCCGTCGAAACCGTGGGCGATGTCCTTGCTGGGCTCCAAAATGGCCTGGGCGATGATGTCGGTAGGCTGGCTGAGGCCCCATCCCTGCAAGCTGGGGCCGAATTCGACGCCCTGATTGTTGATCTGGTGGCACATGACGCAGCGGACGACGAGGGAGGAGCCGTTTTTGGCATCGCCCTTGAGTTTCGTCACATCTTCCAATTTCACGAGGCTGGGGGTTGCCGGTGGGATCTCGATGGTGACGAGCTTGGCGGCTTCGGGATCGAAGATGCCTTGGGCCTTGAGTTCGCCTGCGATGTTGTAGTCTTTCCAGTCGTTGGTGCTGCGGTTGATCAGCCACCACATGGCGTCGCCATGGACGGGGGATTCTTTGTCCTTGGCCACGGCCAGCATGGCCTGGGCGGCACTGGCATCCTGGGTAAAGGCGAGGGTGTCGAGGGCGAGCTTGCGCTGCTGTGGGCTGAGCTTGGCTGAAACGGCTCGGGCTTTCACGGACTCAACGGCGGCAGCGGGGTGCAGGCGCCAGGTGGCCTGGGCAAAGGCATCTGTCCACTCTTCGGCAGGGGTGCCATTGCTAGCTTTTTTCAGCGCGGCCCAGACTTCGGCTTCCTTGCCTGTGCAGCCGATGCCCCAGGCTTCGAGGTAGGAGCGGTCCTTGCCACTGTAGCGTTTGGCCAGTTCCACCAGGATGTTGCCGCTTTGGGCGACGGGCACATCGCGCATGGCTACGGCGACTTCGCGACGGACGGCAGCGGAGCCATCGGCTGCCATACTGTTGAAGAGATCCATCAGATCTCCACCGGCGGCACGCAGGGCACGGAGGGCGACGAGGCGCTTGTTTTCATCGTCGGATTCCAGCCAGGGGCGAATGCGCAGACTGGCTTTTTCACCCATCTGGGCCAGGAGCCAGATGGCACGGGCTGCGAGGTAGGGATCCTTGTCTTCAGCCAGGGCGGCAACAGCGGCCACGGCCTTGTCTCCCTGTTCCTTGAGCTTCACAAAACCCGTGTGGCGGACGTTGTTGGCCGGGGACTTCAGTGCGGCGATCTGGCCTTCGGTGGTGTCGAAGCTGATCTTTGCGGTCTGGGGCTTGGAGCCTTTCGGCGCGATGCGGTAAATGGTGCCGCTGCAGGTTTCGTCCGTGTCCTGGTGGCCACCAGTGCGTTTGTCGAACCAGTCACTGACATAGATGGCACCGTCTGCGCCGACGCAGACATCGCTGGGGCGGAAGAGGGTGTGGCTTTCGTCAGACATGTTGTCCTTGCCGCCGACGAAATCACTGCCTTTGAAGACGCCTGTGGTGTTCGTGGTGCAGAAGTCAAAGCGCTCCAGTTTGAAGCCTGCGCCATCGGGTTTGGGCAGGTAGCCAAAGACCACGTTGCGGCCAGTTTCGCAGCTCAGCAGCAGGCCCTTCCACTTGTCGCCGAGGGCACCGTTTTCATAAAAGCACATACCGGTGGGGGCACCGCCGCCATAGACATCGCCCGCAGGGATGCTTCCTGGATCATCCTGGCGCCATTCGGCCACGGGAATGGTCTGGCCGGGGCGTTTGTC
>DMMK01000431.1 GCA_003453085.1 Verrucomicrobiales bacterium | reverse complement strand
AGATTCGGCTCCCACGTCGCCATCAGCCGCGTCCATCCTGCGGAGAAGATTTCGCGCCAGTGCGTGTTTTCCACCCGTTTCAGCACGCCTCCCGGTGCCACCACATCGTTCAATATCTGGGGCCGCACCGTCCAGGCCTGCATCATCGCGTCCCTGCCACCCGGCTTCACCCCCATCCCGGCAGGGACCGTTGGCGGCCATTCCGTGGCCAGACGCAGCACACTCTTCGAAGACCTCTGCTCCAGCGTCAGCGGCCGCCCAGCCTCCTTCTCATGGCTCACGAACGGGGCCGCATACGCCGTCGTCAAAAACTGCCGCCGCATCACCAGACGCGCCGCATCACCAGGAGCCGCCTCCCAGAAGCACCGCAGCGGCTCCTCACTCCTGCGCACCCCGAGTGCCCGCTCACAAAAGCCCGCCATCCGGCTCATAAAATGGCTGGGCTTAGCCACATTGCTGTTCTCCGTAGTCTGGCCCCACAAGCCAGCCGCATCCCCGCACGCCAGCCCATACCGCACTTCTGTGTCCCCCGCCAGGCGGCCACCTTTGAGGTTATAGTGCAGCCACAGGTAGTCATTCTGTCCGTCCCGCTCCGCGGGTGTCTCTCCGATGGCCATCAGAAAACTCGGCACCCGCACCCACACCTGCACCCAGACCTTGTCCTCCTCTCCTTTCATCCTGACAGTCGAAGGCAGCTTTGGGTCGATCCCCAGCACCCACCCCTCCGGGATATCCCCTGGCGTCGGATTCCATCGGCGGAAAAAATTGTAGTTCGGATGACGGTGGCTGGCCACGACTGCCTCCACGGCCGGCGTTTCATTCATCACCTTGCCCGCCGCGTCCTCCAGCTTTACCCCCGCCAGCATCAGTTCCTCCGGCAGGGCCGCCACCGCCGCCCACCTGCCGGCGACACGCTGCTCCCCCCGCCACGCCCAGGTCTGACGCGTCCTATCCCGGTGAACAACCACGGACCAGGCAGTGGGTTTCCCGCTTCCGTCCCGACGATAGACAAGTCTCAGTTGGTAATCCATGATGTGCGTGATGCCGTTAATGATTTTTTGGTGTCTTCTCCCCCTCAGCCGCCCCGGTCTGCCATCCAGCCTCGGCTCCCTGCGTTCCCTCTACCCTGCCCTGCCAAAGCAGGTCCGGTCATGGCAGCTTCTTCAAGATCATGTAGATCTTCTTCGCAGAATCCCTCGTGACGGACACCCCCACCTTACCAGCCGGATCCGTCACCACATCGTCGAGCAGCTTTTCAGCCGCGCCTTCAGCCACGCCTGCCAGCTCCTTCATGCCGGTGGAGCCCAGCACGCCTAACAAAATTTTATTCAGACTGATCTCTGCCTCCACCACCGCCAGCTCAGCCGCCGTCAGGTACCCCTTCGCCTGCTGGACTCGCGCCATCTGCACATAAAATTCAGCCCCGAAGTCCAATACCACCCCCTTGACAAAATCCGCGCTGATGGCGCACCCTGGAGCAAACCCGTAGGCACAGACGATGCCAAAGGACATCCCTGTGGTTATGCCCACGGCATTTTCCGCCATCTTCTGCTTACCCGGATAAGTCTTCCACGCCTCCTTTAAAAAGGCCGTGGTGAAGCCATTGTAAACTTTGTTCATAGTAGCCACCGCCTCCGGTTTCGTGGACTTGGCCTCCTTCGGCTTAGGCACCTCCGCCGTGTCCAGCACCAGCAGCTGGATCTCCCGCGCCCCCGTCGCATCTTTGAACAACAGGCTGTAAAAACCGATTTTGGGGATCGTCCCCAGGTTGACCGTCCGCTTGCCACTGCCTTTGAGTACCTTGCTTAGTGAGGCAATGCTGTTTTCAACTCCCACTTCCCCGGACGATGTGATCTCCGCCTTCACCGTATCGCCGCTTTTGTAGGCCGGTTTGTCCAGAGTCACCGTCAATGCCGATACGCCTGTCGTCGTGAGCAGCAAGGACAAACCCGCAGCAGCCCCCCTCCAGGAAAAGTTCCGCCGTTTAGAAACACCCTCCACAGAATATGAATTAATCATTGGTTTTATAAAAATTTGAGTAACCCGTCTTTTTTAGCTTTAAATCGCCTGGAAACCCTTGATTACTAACTAATTAACCTATTATTAAACCACGCATTTTCAGCGTCTGCGGCTGACTGCTCGCGCCAGGTCTCAGACTGACTTATTGTCCGGCCCCGGCTTCTCCCCCGGATTATTGTCCCTGCGACCTCGCAGGAATTCCGCAGGCATCCGGGTGATCCCCCTCACACTCTTGTGCAACCGCGGTCCCAGAAACAAGATCAGCATGAGGCCGGTCACAATGCAGACTTCAGGCAGACCAAGAGATAAAAAAGCGAAGGTCAGGTGCATGAGATAAAGAGTGAAAGAAGACTAAAAAAAACGCCCGTCACGATCCCTCAGAGGGGAAAGCCCGCCGCGTCCCAGGTAAAATCCAAGGCCCGTCCGGCCATCAGCGCGGCCTTGGCAGCAAGCCAGGACCGATTACATTCCCCAAGTGCCGCCAATGGGACCGCGATGCCCGCCCCAGCCGCAGCATTCGAAATCAAATGCTGCCACATCTGCGGCAACGCCACAGGTGAATGCCAGCGCTCAGCCAGCTCTGCTGCCGTCATTTGGTAAATGCCCTTCCCTGCGGCATCCTTCACCGTAATGCCCGGCACCCCGGTGGTCAGATGCGGGCTGTGCAGCCAGGTCAGCTGCTTCCAGTCCGCATGGCGGCTAATCACCAGCACATGACTGGGAGCCTGCGCGGCCCAGGCCGCATGGTCGCCCGTGGCAAAAATATGGATGGGCCGCGCAGGGCATGCCGCCGCCAGTGCCAGGTCATACAGTCCATAGCCCAGCATCCCCATCACCCCGTTGCCCCAGGTCCAGCGCTGCTGCCAGGGCACCGCGCCGTATCCTCCGCCCAGGGTCGTGATGTCCGCTGCCACAGGGCCATCCGCCGCCGTCATGGGCGTAGCCGCCTCCCGCCACCGGGCCACCACATGGATGCGCCCCGGCAGCCGCTGATCCAGCGCCTCCAGTTCCCG
>DMMK01000491.1 GCA_003453085.1 Verrucomicrobiales bacterium | reverse complement strand
GGGCAGGAGGAGCGGGCTTCGTCTCAGGCTTGGTGGCTGGAGGCGTTGCCGGTTTAGCTGGGGCCAGAGGAGCCGCGGGTTTCGGCGTGGCCGGAGCGGGCGTTGCAGGGGACGGCGCTGGCGTGGTCTCCGGTTTGACAACAGGTGCTGGGGCGGGCTTGGCAGGAGCGGCCTCGGCGGCAGGCACAGGTTTGGCCGTCTCCACAGGCTTGGCTGGGGGCGGAGAGGCGGGTTTGACCTCCTGGGAGTGGACGGGAGAAAGGGCCAGGAGAAGAAACAGAGGGGTGGTCAGCTTCATGGCGTGAATGAACATAGCCCGTTTATACGGCATCGCGAGGTTGCATGTTAGCGTAAAATCGGCTCTGAGTCTTCTTATGGTCAATGTCATTGTCATTCTCGAGATCTATCCAGCCCGCGTGGATGAATTCCTGGAAGTCATCACGTACAACGCCGCCGAATCCGTGAAGGAGCCCGGCTGCCTGCGCTTCGAGGTGAGCCGCCAGTTTGACCAGCCCAATCTTTTTGCCCTCAGCGAAAGCTATGTGGACAAAGAGGCCATGGATGCCCACTACCTCACCCCTCACTTTGCCGTCTGGAAGGAAAAATCGGCCACGGGCTTCGTCGCGAAGCGCTGGTCCGTCAAAGGCCCCGTGCTGGAGTAAACCTCTGTGGAAGACGCCTTCGGCCATCGCATTTCCTACCTGCGCGTTTCCATCACGGACCGCTGCAACGAACGCTGTCGTTACTGCATGCCGGAGGAGGAGCAGGCCTGGTTCCCCAAGGACGAAGTCCTGACCTATGACGAAATGCTGCGCGTGCTGCGCGTGGGCGCAGGCCTGGGCATCCGCAAAGTGCGCGTGACAGGTGGGGAGCCCCTCACCCGCCCTGGTGTGGCGGACTTTTGCGCGCAGATTTCCGCCATCCCGGGGATTGAAGAAATCGGCATCTCCACCAATGGCACCCTGCTTTCCAAGCAGGAAAACGGCGTCACCATGGCAGAAAGGCTGGTCAAAGCCGGAGTGCGCAGCGCCAATGTCTCGCTCGATTCCCTGGACCGTGCCGCCTACCAGCGCAGCACCAGCCGCGACCTGCTGCCGAAGGTGATGGAAGGCATCGATGCCGCCATCGTCGCAGGCTTCCGCAGCATCCGCCTGAACTGCGTGCTGATGAAAAACCAGACGGACCGCGAGTTTGTCCCCCTGATGAACTACGCCTGGGAGAAAGGATTGCTGCTTCGCTTCATCGAGCTCATGCCCGTGAGTACCCAAGAAGTCCTCAGCGAAGATAACTTCCTCGCCACAGGCACGGCCAAACAGCTCATCGAGCAGCACACCGGCCCGCTGACTCCCCTGCCCGACTTCAAGACCAACGGCCCTGCCACCTACTACGCCGTGCCCGGCACGGAGCAAAAGATCGGCTTCATCGGCGCCATGACCAACCTGCACTTTTGCGAGACCTGCAACAAGCTGCGCCTGACCAGCGATGGCAAGCTTCGACCCTGCCTCGGTAGCTGGCTGGAGTTTGACCTCCGCAACGTTCTGCGCGGCGGCTGCACGGACGAGGAACTGGCACGCTTCATCCTGGGCGTGGTGGAACGGAAGCCGAAAGAGCACGACTTCCGCGACAATTACCAGCCCAACCGGCGCATGATCGCCATCGGTGGTTAGGCCAGCACCTTCTTCACGGCATGCCCGTGAATATCTGTGAGGCGGTAATCACGACCCTGGAAGCGATACGTCAGCCTCTCATGATCCACGCCCAGCAGGTGCATGATGGTGGCGTTCAGATCGTGCACATGCACCGGATCCTCAGTGATGTTGTAGCAATAGTCATCCGTGGCACCCAGCGTCATGCCTTTTTTCACCCCGGCTCCGGCCATGAAGATGCTGAAGCAGCGCGGGTGGTGGTCGCGGCCATAGTTGGTCTCCGTCAGCGCGCCCTGGGAGTAGATGGTGCGGCCAAATTCGCCGCCCCAGACAATCAGCGTGTCCTCCAGCAGCCCACGCTGCTTCAGGTCCTTGATGAGTCCAGTGGTGGCCTGGTCCGTGTCATTGATCTGGCCCTGGATGGCCTTCGGCAGGCCGCCGTGGTGATCCCACCCCATGTGAAAAAGCTGGATGCAGCGCACATCCCGCTCTGCCAGCCGCCGGGCCAGCAGGCAGTTCGCCGCGTAGGTGCCGGGTTTCATCACATCGGGACCGTAGAGATCCAGCACACTCTTGGGCTCCTTGGAAATGTCCACCAGGTCCGGCACACTGGTCTGCATGCGGAAAGCCATTTCATATTGGGAGATGCGGGTGGCGGTTTCAGGGTCGCCAAAGGCGGCATGGTCCCGCTGATTCAGCGTCGCCAGTTCATCCAGCATGCCTCTTCGCACTTCACGCGGCACGCCAGAGGGATTGGTGAGATAAAGCACTGGGTCCCCTTTGTTGCGGAATTTTACTCCCTGATGCTGGGTGGGCAGAAAGCCGCTGCTCCACAGACGATCATACAGCGGCTGGTCATCCGGCCGCCCCGTGCCAAAAGAGGTCAGCACCACGTAAGCAGGCAGGTCACGGTTCACACTGCCCAGCCCATAACTCAGCCAGGAGCCGATGCTGGGCCGCCCAGCGAGCTGGCTGCCCGTCTGGCAAAAGGTGATGGCCGGGTCATGATTGATAGCCTCGGTGTACATGGAGCGCACCACACACAACTCGTCCGCCACAGATGGCAGGTGCTTCCACAGCTCGCTCAGCCAGGTCCCGCCCTGGCCATGCCGGGCAAATTTGAACATCGAAGGGGCCACAGGGAAGGACTTCTGCGCCGAGGTCATCGTGGTCAGCCGCTGGCCTTTTCGAATGGATTCTGGCAGGTCTTTGCCCCGTTGCGCAGCCATCTGCGGTTTTGGATCAAAGAGATCCATCTGCGAGGGGCCGCCTTCGAGGAAGATGAAGATGCAGCGCTCC
>DMMK01000371.1 GCA_003453085.1 Verrucomicrobiales bacterium | reverse complement strand
TGGCAGACCGCCCATGGAAGGATATGCTGGAGGAGATGATGAAGACCAACCACAGCCTATATGATCTTTTGTTAGGCCAGAGAAAGCCCTTCAAATGGGACGATTCCCGGTTTGCCGTGCCAGCCAAAGCTCCCTGAGCCAGCTCTGACTATGTCGCTTCAGGCTTGGCCAGATGGAGGTCCTCTTCCCGAATGGCGATGGGCTGGCTGGGCAGGTGATACACATCGCTGATCCCGGTGCTGCGCAGCACGGTCCAGGTGGGGTCCTGCTCGGAGATCGCCGTTTTCAGGCAGATGATGTTTTGCCCCAGAACCATGAAGCCGAAACCCACCGAGCCCATCTGCAAACGGGAGCGGATATCCAGCCCGATCGGACGGCCCAGGGTGATGCCCATGTCATGGGAGCTCTGCTGCAAGGTCCGAATGAAGGACTTCATCAGCGTGGTGAAGCCGTGGCCGAAACCGCCATCAAAGGAAGACTCATACGGATATTCCTGCGACTCATGACCGCGTGACGAGGGGTAGCCAAAGTACGCGATGCCAGATTCATGGCGACCGCCCTCTTTGCTGCGCAGATACGGACACGGCAGGAAGAGACCGGAGAAACCGAACGTGCGATAGCCCGCCAGACTGTGGGCGATGAGCAGGGAGTGCGCCTTGAAGGATACCCGGCTCTGTGTTTCATCGCAGTCCACGGGCTGCTGCTTCACCCCGTAAACTTCGCGCTCACCGCACTGCATGACGAGGCCATAATCTGCGCCATTCTGGGGGTTGGCATAACGCACGGCGCCAAAAGGCAGGAAGGCTCGGATGGCTCTCAGCATCTCCACTGGCGGCTCATGCAGCCAGACCTCTCCCTGGGGTGTGTGGACGGTCTTCATGAGCGTTTGGGGGGAATGAATGAAGCAATAACAATGTGCCCCATTCCGCCCTCCCGCGCCACGGCTTTTCTTACTGCGCCAGTTGACGCAATTGCACCTTCACCCCGCCGCCGTAAATGGCAGGCTGATGCAGTATCACGGGCGCGGCATCGCTACCGGTGGTGATGGTGAAACGGAAGACTTTGAGGGTGTCGCCTTCTTCAAACACCCACGGCACACCGGCCTGGGTCAGCGGCAGCGGTTGGGCATCGCCTTTCCAGTAGGCCTTGGTGAGGGCAGGCGCACTGTCCGTCACCATCGGTAGGGCGCTGCTGCCAGAAACTTCTTCCACGACGACTTTTTTCACCTCTTTCTGCGTGCTGAAACCGAAGGAGTAAATGAGCTTTCCCTCTTGGATCATGAAGGCGGCAACTTCGATCTTGATGCCTTCCTTTTCGGCGGGCAGTGGCAGGCCGCCGCTCATTTCAGCCGTGATTTTCTTTCCATCGAGAATGGTGAAGCTTTGGGTTTCGGCGAAGGCAGACACGGCAAGGGAGAGCAGCGGGATGAGGAAGCGGGCGAGTTTCATAAAGCAGACAAAGTGCAAAAGTTACAGCAGCCAGGGAGAGGTCATCTTGGCCTGATACCAGGGATAAGGAATGGTGGAGGGGTCATCGTAATGGCGGTTCAGTTCCGCCTGGGTACGGCGCATGACCTTCAGGGAAAGGCTGCCACGGCGGCCATTCAGTTCATACTCCACTTTGACCGGGAGTTCCGTGGCGTAGTTGAAAATTTCGAGGTTGCCCACGGCTTCGCCGGAGCGGTTTTGCGGAGCAGCGATGAGCACCTTGTTATCGAGCGTGAAGGAGGAACGACCGGAGCTGACCCGCAGGATGCGCACCGGTTGGGCGGTCTTGTCATAGTTCCACAGGTAGATCGTCACCTTGCCCCTGGCCAGGCTGTCACTGGGTGTCAGCGCACCCATGGACTGCTGGGCGCCGGAGACGACCGGGATGGAGGCCTTTTCATGGTCCACCACCACGCTCAGGCCCAGATGTCCCGGCGTCAGCCAGGCACCATCGTCGTAGTATTTGCTGTAAACTTTGCGACCGCTTTGGCCAGTCTGGCCATTGTGTGAATCCACCACCAGGGTGCCGTCCTGGGTGGCACAACTGACCAGGGTAAGAGAAACGAGGGCGAGGAGATAGGGAGTGAGTTTCATTGTTAGGTAGGTGACAATACCTGCGTGAAAAAGCAATTCAGCGGATCATTCCTCACAAAAAAAATTCTGGGGGGGCCGTTAGGCCGGACTTCAGACCCTGCGGCGTCCTTGCAGAGCCTGGTATAGAGTTAGCTCATCCACATGGTCCAGACCGCCACCGGCGGGCATGCCCTGGGCCAAACGGGAGACAGTGAGCCCTTCCGTGCGCAAAAGATCATTCAGGTAGCTGGCGGTGGCCTCGCCCTCCACATCGCTGCCGACGGCGAGGATCACCTCCTCCACCGACTGAGTTTTCACCCGGTGCAGCAGCGGCTCGATGCGCAGATCCTCCGGCGTCACATTGTCCAGCGGGGAAAGTTTGCCACCCAGCACGTGATAGAGGCCGGAGAAGGCGCCGGAGCGTTCCAACCGCAGCACATCGGCCGCCTGTTCCACCACGCAGATGAGATGGGGATTGCGCTTCGGGCTGTGGCAGAGCACGCACTCGTGGTCGCTCTCAATGAAAAAGCCGCACTGGTCGCAGGCCTGCACGCGGTCCCCCACATCGCGCAGGCTGTCCACCAGCGGCTCGATGCGGCCACCATCCTGCATGAGCCACAGCACCAGGCGCTCCGCACTGCGCGGCCCCAGGCCGGGAAGCGTGCGGATCTGCGCGATCAGGCGCTGAAGGGGTGGCGGATAATCAAGGGCAGGCATGGTGGAACGGGGGAACGCTTATGAGTCACGCAAAGATGCCCCGGCGCAAAGGCGAATCTGCATCCTGTGCCAGTGACCTGGCAGCTTACTTCAGCTCCGCAAAACCACAAAACACGCTGGAGGTCTCCGGTGGCCGCACAGGCAGCGGCAGGTCATTGTCCAGATACTCATGGCAGGCGGCAAAGAATTCCGGCTCCGTGCTCACGCGGCGGATGCGGTATTCAAACTGCCCCTCGGCAATGCCCGTGGTGATGTACACCATGTAGCGTTTCATCTTCTGCACGTGCGAGTTCGTCTCATAGTGCGGATGAAAGGCCGCCGTCATGTCATAGAGATTCTGGATGTAATCCATCATGTCCCGCCCGGTGCGCTGGGCGACTTCCCTGCCCTCCCAGTGGGCGCGCAAATGATCGAAAAGCCACGGATGCCGGATGGCCCCACGGCCCAGCATGAGTCCGGCCGCCTGAGTGTGGCGCAGGTAGGCCACCCCCGTGGGCACATCCACCACATTGCCATTGGCGATGACCGGGCACGGCATGGACTGTACGGCCAGGGCCACGCACTCCGGGTGCACCGCCGTTTTGTACGCATCCCGCACCGTGCGGCCATGGACGGTGAGGCCGTCAATGGCGTGGCTTTGGAACACCTCCAGCAGGCGTGGAAACTCCGCCTTGTCGGCAAAACCCACCCGGCATTTCACCGTGAAGCGGCCCTGCACCGTGTCGCGCAGCGCGCGGAGGATCTCATTCACGCGCTCGGGCTGGCGCAAAAGGCCGCCGCCGGCATCTTTTCGGCACACCACCGGGGCCGGACAGCCCAGATTGAGGTCAATGCCAGCCACGGGATACTTTTCCAGCGCCTTCGCCGTGCGAATGAGCGCCGGAATGTCCTGGCCGATCATCTGCGCGATAACGGGAATGCCCGTGTCATTCTGCGTGATGGACTTCAGGATGGTGGCATCCAGCTTGGAATCCGGCGTGACGCGGAAGTATTCCGTCACATAGAGGTCCGGCCCGCCATAACGCGCGATCAGCCGCATGAACGGCAGATCCGTCACGTCCTGCATGGGGGCGAGGACGAGGGCAGGACGGTCTGGAGGAAGCAAGGAACGCACCCGTCACGCCTGCGCTGTGAGTGCCTCCTCGTCAAGCCGCAGCCGTGAAACAATCCGAACTATCGTTTGCTATTGCCCCACAAGGGACGATAGAGAGCACTGCAAGTTACCCTGGTGAAGGCTAAGCTAAGTTGTTCATCAGGTGATTCTTTGGATTCAGTGATGTTCTGAAATCCGATAACGGAGCTTGATTGGGGTCAGGAGGGGAAACGGCATCCAAGTTAACGTTATGAATACCAAAATGTATGTGGGCAACCTGCCCTTCACAGCTATGGAGTCCGAACTCCGTGCTCTCTTCAATGACTACGGCACCGTGACCGATATGCACCTGCCGATGGATCATGCCACCGGTCGCCCGCGTGGTTTCGCTTTTGTGACCATGGACTCCGCAATGGCCATG
>DMMK01000373.1 GCA_003453085.1 Verrucomicrobiales bacterium | reverse complement strand
CGGGGGGAGCGGGGCATCGGACCTACGCGGTAGGGTGGCGGGACGGCTGGGGATGTCAAAGCGCGGCTGGGAATTCCTCGAAGATAGGTGTTCGAAATCACGCAGCGGTAGCGTTTCCAGGGGCACATGATTTGTCGTCTCTTTCTTACGTCCTTTCTGGCTAGCCTAGCACTGGTCACGGTCCAGGCCGAAGACCTCGCCCTGCCACAATCCACCGTTATCCTTACCCCCGGATCAGATTACAGTGAAACTGCCCGTGTCTGGCAGGGCATCCCGGGGATCGAAAGAGCTCCCAAGGGCCGTCTCTGGTGCACCTGGTACAGCGGTGACGAAGGCGAGGGCGCGATCGGCAATTACGGCCTCGTGGCCACCAGCGGAGACGATGGCAAACGCTGGTCGAAACCCATCGTCATTGAAGGGCCGAAGGGCACCAAGATCGGCGACCCCATCCCCTGGCTGGACCCCAAAGGACGGCTGTGGGTGTTTTACAATCAGCTCACCGAAAAGACCGCTGCCAGCCCCACCCTCCGCGGCACCTGTGCCATCCGTTGTGATGATCCCGATAAGGCCACGCCCACGTGGTCCAAACCTTTTCTCGTGGCCAAAGACGGCATCCTTTTTGGCAAGCCTATCGTCCGTGCCAGCGGCGGCTGGTTGGCCCCCTTTTTCCTGATGGGAAACCAGGCGAGCAGACCGGAGACCTGCACCCTGCTGAGCCTCAATGAAGGTGAATCCTGGGAGTGGCACGGAGGCACCAGCATCCCGGAGACTCTGCGAAATTTCAGCGAGGCCACGCTGGCCCAGCGGAAAGACGGCAGCGTTTGGATGGTCATCCGCACCTCCAAAGGGCTCTATGAAAGCACCTCGAAGGACGAGGGGAAAACCTGGACGGAAGCCGTTGCCATGCCGCAGTTTGAAGGCCCCTCCACTCGCGCCTGCATGATGAAGCTGGCCTCAGGTGCTTTTCTCCTCATTTACCACGATGCCCAAAAGCTGAAGACCGGTGCCTATCCCCGCACCCGCCTCACGGCCTGGCTTTCTGAGGACGAGGGCCGCACCTGGCCGCACCGACTCCTGGTGGATGAGCGCAGCAGTGTCTCTTACCCCGATGCCATCCAGGCCCCGGATGGCCGCATCTACATCACCTATGATCACGGGCGGTACAATGCGGGTGAAAAGGAGGTGCTGGTCGCCATCGTCCGTGAGGAAGATCTGCGCGCTGGCAAATTTGTTTCCCAAGGCTCGGCCCAGCGTCTGGTGGTGAATCGTACGCTCGGTTATGGCAACCATTCAGACAAACGCACCGAGGCCGAAGTGGCCTCCAAACTCCCGCCCAAGGAAAAGCTGCATCTGTACCTGCTCATCGGCCAGTCCAACATGGCCGGACGCGGCGTGCTGGATACGGAAAAGCGCCTCTCCCGGCAGCGTGTGCTGAAGTTCTTGCCTAACAACAAGTGGACTCATGGCATCGAGCCCCTGCATCACGATAAACCGGCGGCGGTTGGCGCAGGACTGGGCATGAGCTTTGCCCGTGAGATGGCTGAGGCGCATCCGGCGGCCACCGTCGGTTTGCTCCCCTGTGCAGTCGGCGGCACCCCGCTGGAGCGTTGGGAAAAAGGCGGTGACCTTTATGCCCAGGCGCTGGAGCGTGCTCGTTTGGCCATGAAAAACGGAACCTTAAAAGGCATCCTTTGGCACCAGGGGGAAGGGGACTCGGCCAACGAAGGTAAGTCCAAAAGTTATGCCGACCGACTGGCGAAAATGATCGTGGACTTGCGGGCGGATCTCAACTCTGGCGAACTGCCTTTTGTCGCTGGGAAACTGGGTGAGTTCCTGGCTCTGGAGACCAAAGAAAAACAGCCCAGCTACTGGCCGCTGGTGAATGAGCAGATCGCCTCCATCCCGGCTCGTGTGCCCAAGACCGCCGTGGTCGAATCCACGGGACTGAAGCACAAGGGCGACCAAGTTCACTTCGATACGCCTTCATTGCGAATCTTTGGCCAGCGATATGCGGCGGCGATGAAGCTTTTGCAGAAGTAATCCTTCTCGCGTAGAGCGAGGTGCATGTCGGTCACCCTCCAGCAAATCGCCCAGACGGCAGGCGTCTCCGCCATGACCGTCTCGCGGGTGATGCACCACTCTCCCCGTGTCTCGGCAAAGACACGCGAGCGGGTGCAGCAGGCCATCGAGTCCCTGGGCTATCAGCCAGACCCACATCTGGCCCGCATGATGACGATGGTGCGCGGGCGCAAGAAATCCCGTGTTCGTGCAGTGATCGCCGTCATTCGGGAGACGGTGCCCAAGGATGCGCTTCACAGCAGCACCTATCAATACGTGCCCATCGAAGACATCCGTCGTCGGGCTGGTCAGCATGGTTACCACGCAGAGGAGTTTTGGTTAGGCAAAGACGGTCTTGATCCTGCACGGCTGGTGGGCATTCTCCAGGCGCGTGGCATCGAGGGCATCATCGTCTCTCCGCAGTCTTCGCAGATGCTGTGCGCGCAATTGGACTTCGCCCCGTTTGCCGCAGCCACCTTTGGGTTTGGCCTCACGCAGCCCTCGCTGCATCGCGCAGCCGGAAACATGAACCTCGGCATCCAGCTCGCGGTGAAGGAGCTGCAGGCGCGGGGTTATCAGCGCATCGGTCTGGCGGTCACTCAGTGGGTGGATCATCGGGCAGAGGGCGCTTATAGCGGGGCCATGCTGCACGTGCAGCAGGCCATCCCGTTGGCCCAGCGCATCCCCGTTTTGCTGTTCCCGCACAATGACTTCAGCCGCTGCCGGAAGGAGTTCATGGACTGGATGCAAAGCGAGCGCCCGGATGCCCTCATCACCTTCGATCAGCACGTGCCCGACTGGCTGCAAAAGATGGGCCTGCGAGTGCCGGAGGACATTGGCCTCGTCGTCCATGACTGGACCTCCACCATGAAAGGTTACGCGGGCATTTATCAAAGGCGCGACCATGTGGCGGCTGCGGGGGTGGACCTGGTGGCCACGCAGCTTTTGCAAAACGAAAGCGGCGTGCCCGAGGTGCCTCGTCAGATCCTCATTCCACCCGAGTGGATCGAAGGCCCCTCGGTCCGTGCGCAGCAGAGTTAAAGGGCGGCCAGCAGTGCTTCCGCCTGGGACACCCCCTGCAACCAGGCGGCCTCGACGCGCGATTGCCCCAGGGCATCCCCACAAAAATGAAGGCCCGAAGGGAGGCTGGGTGGGCTCACAGGTTGGTTCACTCGCGCAAATCGCCAGCGGTGCGTGAGCTGGGCCGTGAAGTTTTGCGGTGGCAGCTCCCACAGCGTTTCGAGTTGCTCCCTTAAAAGCGCGGACCATTCCTCGGGCTGGGATTCCAGATGCGCATGGCTGAACCTTTCCCCCGCATGCACCACCACGACGGTATTCCCCGGTGTGATGCGGCCTAACTTATGATTCTCACACGCGGACCAGGCGATGTCGTCAGTGGGGCTTCCCATCATACCATAAAGCTCGGCAGTTTTACCCTGCGGCGGCTGTTGATACAGGGCCAGCATGGCCAGGCAGGGCACGTAGGGATCTACGGTGGCAGTTTGGTTAAACAACTTGAGGGTCTGTGGCAGCGGAGCCGTGCTGATCACTTGATCATAAACTTCATCTTGGATCTGCCAAGCCTCCCCTTGGGCGGTTACGGGGGTGAGGGTTTGCTCGAAACGAACTTCTAGCCCCTGCGCCAGATCACGGCATAGGTGGCTATTGCCCTTCATGTGGTAGTAGCGCGGTGGGCAGGATAACTGGTCACTTTCAAGGTGAAGCACAGGGGCCGCGAGGGACTGCACCTGATCGCCACAGACATCCTGGACCGTGTCTTTAAAACCGGGATCACGCAGCGTGAAATACTGGGCACCATGGTCCACTCGGCAGTCTTGCCAGCGTTTGGTGGCGCAGCGCCCGCCGTAACCACGCGATTTTTCAAATACCGTCACGGGCATTCCTTCCTGCTTCAGACGTCGAGCGCAGGCGATGCCGGCGAGTCCGGCTCCGATGATGGCGATTTTGGGCATGGCCACTTTACGCCTGTTGTCGGCAATGAGGCGGATATACTTTGGCTTGGGATGGATTCAGGGCTTAACCGGCTCGGGGTTCAGCGTCAGGATGTAGCCTACCAGGTTTTTCATCACCTGCTCATCCTCGATGAAAAGCGTGGTCATCATCACCATCTTCGCTCCCTTGTCATCCCCCTTGGCATTGCCGCGGTGGAGGCTCTTGAATTTCTTGAGCTGAGCCAGCAGGTACCACCCCTGGCGGCCGACCAAAGGCGGGCTGCCGAAAAGCTGTTCGCCACTGGCATTGTAGCGGTGACATTCCATGCAGCGCTCGTAAAACAGCTCCTGCCCAGCCTGCACTTGGGCACCTTCCAGCGTGCGTTCCTTCGGCACCACCAGGGCCAGGGATTGCACGTGATTGGCCACCGCAGCCATCTGCTCTGGCTTCAGTGTCTTGGCGATGGCGGCCATCAGGGCTCCTTGTGGGTCCACTTGCCCATTCTCACCCCGTCTGCCCTCGTGAAAGTTCGTCAGTTGCCGCTGTACATACCATTCCGGAAGATTCGCAATGGAGGGTGTCTTCAGGTCATCTTTGCCTTCACCTTGGGGGCCGTGGCAGGCCGCGCACACAGTCTGGAAAAGCTGCGCCCCCATCTCCTCGGCGGGACATCGCAGAGCCAGGAGGAAGAGACACAGGAGAACAGATTTCAGCATCAGATAACTAACGGTCATTTCTTCCAAGTTTCTCGTGCAACCTGTCCGGACGCAAAGAACGGTGCACCGAATGCCAAGCGAGGTTCAGGAATCAATCGGCACGTCCGTCTTGCCTGAAAAGACTCTCGCCAAGCCCTTGAGAAAAAGAAACCCCAGGACGGCAAAGAAGGCGATGGCCTTTCCCTCTCTCCTGTCCAGTTGCAAGAAAACAGCCAGGATGCCCATGCCGATGGCCGAGAGAATCATCAGGTAGAGGCCGCGTTCGCGGATCGCCCAGCGGCGTTTTTTCCAGGCAATGGCCAGCATCGTGGCTGCTTCGCGGCCTTCGATGTGATGCTTTTCCTCCAGCCAGTCCATCACCTCCTCTTCGGGCGTGTCCCAGTGGATCTTTGCATTCACCTGCTCCTGAAGGGCCTTGGATTTGGCGGAGGGATGTGTCATGGGGCGGAGAGGACTCCTACCAGCGTTCTCCATCTTGCGCATAAATCAAGACCTGCCACACTCCCGCCCATCATGTCCACCATCGTCGTCGCCCAAAAGAACGGAGTCGCCTGCATCGGCGCAGATACCATGAGCAGCCTTGGCTCGCTGCGCCAGCGCGCTCACCATGTGGTCAACAAAAGCAAGATCACGAAACTGGGAGATACCTACGTGGGCCTCACGGGCACCTCCACCAGCTTGGTGGTGATGAATAGCTACTTTGCCAACCCGGAACGGCCTCGGGATTTCTCCTCCACGGACATGATCTTTGAGACCTTCCGCCATGCGCATCATTGGATGAAGGCGGAGTACTTCATGGCCACCCAGCCAGATAAAGGTGAGGAGTATGAGACCACCCAGTTTTATGGCCTCATCGCTAATCCTCACGGCATCTTTGCGCTCTATTCTTATCGCAGTGCTCAGCAGTTCCACAAATTCTGGGCCGCGGGTTCCGGGCGTGACTTTGCCCTCGGGGCCATGCACACCGTCTATGATCAGTATGAGGACGTGGTGGACATCGTGAAAGCCGGGCTTCAGGCCTCGGCAGAGTTTGATGGCGGCACCGGTGCCCCGTTTGAAATCCACACCTGCCCACTCATTGCCCCAGCGAAGTCGAAACCTGCCAAAAAGACCCGTCGTTCAGCGTAGCTCTCCCTCACCCCCAACCATGAAGTATCTTCCTCTTTTTTTCCTCCCCGTTCTGGCTTTGGCCGATGGGCCCAAGGATAACCTCGCCGATAACGTCCGCCCCGTGCCCCCTATCGGCATTGATGTGCCTGAGGCCGATGTCAAGGCGCTGACCCAGGGCCTGACCGAGCTGCGTGCCGCCATTGACGCCGCCGTCAAAGCCCAGGCAAAAAATCCCAAGTTAGCCGACTTGCTGCCGGATGTGGAGATCTTTTACAAAGGCGTGGATTGGGCTTTGAAGTTCAAAGAAATCCACAAACCCGCCGAGATCAAAGCGGCCCTGGAAACGCTGACCGAAGGCAAGCTGCGCGCCGAACAGCTCAAAAATGGCCAATCTCCCTGGACGACGCAAAAGGGCCTCGTCGTGCGTGGCTATCGCTCCAAAATTGATGGCTCTGTGCAGCCTTATGGCCTGGTGATTCCAGATAGCTACAACGGTGCTGCCACCCGCCTGGACGTGTGGTGCCATGGCCGCGGTGAGACCCTGAGCGAGCTTTCCTTCATTGATCAGCGTCGCAAACAAACGGGCAATGTGGCCCCGGCCAATACCATCGTCTTGCACCCTTATGGCCGCTACTGCTGCGCCAATAAATTTGCTGGTGAGATGGATCTGCTGGAGGCACTGGATCACGCCAAGAAATTTTATCATGTGGATGAAGACCGGACCATCGTGCGTGGCTTCAGCATGGGCGGTGCGGCAGCGTGGCAGTTCGCCGTGAATTACTCGGACAAGTGGTGCGCCGCGAATCCCGGTGCCGGCTTCTCAGAGACCCCTGAATTCCTCAATGTCTTCCAGACCGAGGACGTCACCAAAGTACCCTGGTATGAGAAGACCCTGTGGCACTGGTACAACGCCACCGACAGCGCGGTGAATCTCTTCAACACTCCCACCGTCGCATACAGCGGGGAGATTGATAAACAGAAGCAAGCGGCTGACATCATGGAGAAATACCTGAAGGCCGAGAACATTGACCTCGTCCATATCATCGGGCCACAGACCGCGCACAAGATCCATCCTGATTCCCTCATCGAGATCGAACGTCGCCTCGCTGACATTGCTGCCGTGGGTCGGGATCGCAGCCCGGACGAGATTCATTTCGCCACTTGGTTCCTACGGTATAACAAAATGCATTGGGTGACCGTGAATGGTCTGGGCGAAAGCTGGAAACAGGCGCGCGTGGATGCAAAGATCACGGGCGTCAAAGAAGTCACGGTGAAGACCAGCAACGTCACGGCCCTGAGTCTGGACATGCCTGCCGGTCACTGCCCATTCAGCATGCAGGAAGCTCCCGTGGTGAAAATTGACGGCAAAGAACTGACGGTGGCCAAGCCCAAGTCGGACCGCTCCTGGCTGGTGCATCTGCGCAAACAAGGCGGTCAGTGGGCAGTCGTCGCCACGGCTCAGGAAGAGGGCAAGCTGACCAAACATCATGGCCTCTCGGGTCCCATTGACGATGCCTTCATGGGCAGCTTCCTTTATGTGAAGCCTACAGGTACTGCGCTGAATGACAAAGTCGGAGCCTGGACCAAGGCGGAAATGGAACGCGCCGCCTTTGAGTGGCGTCGCCAGTTCCGTGGAGATGCGCCTGCCAAGGCAGACAAGGACATCAGCGAGGCTGACATGGCGAACAACAACCTCATTCTCTGGGGCGACCCACAGAGCAATGCGGTGCTGGCCAAAATCATCGCTAAACTGCCCATCCAATGGACGAAGGACAAGCTGATCGCCAATGGCAAAACCTATGACACGAAGACCCACGCCCCCGTGCTGGTGTATCCAAATCCGCTGAACCCCAAACGCTACGTCGTCATCAATAGCAGCTTCACCTACCGTGAGTATGACTACCTGAACAATGCCCGTCAGGTCGCCAAGCTGCCGGATTGGGCCATTGTGGACTTCACCCAGCCCAAGTCCACCCGAGCCCCTGGTGGCATCTCAGACGCAGGCTTCTTTGGTGAGGCTTGGGAGTGGAAGAAGTGATCCAATAGGTCTGACCTAAAATAGGTCGAGCCGTTAACTTTGATTCATCTTCTGAAACGTTTCAGGAGGGGAATTTTAGTTTTTGCAATCGAGCGGCAAACCAGCGTGCGCACGGCTTCGGAGGGCTCAGGCCTTGGTTGTCCAGAAACACCGCCGCTTCAGCCGCGTGCCTTCTCACAGGCAGCAAAGACAGGATGCTCCGCTCTTCCAGCCCTATCAGTCGCTTCTTCCCCGCATCGCCGTGCCAACGGATTGGCGACGGATGTATAAACGGCGAGTTCGCATTCGGATTCCAGCTCGTCGCGATCCTCAATGCGGGTGAGCAAGTTGGCCTTGCAGGAAAGGGAGTTGCTTTGCAAGAGGACGTCGATGAGCGCGACACCGGGACCCTCCATGGCAGCGCGAAGCGCGGTGAGTTTGGCTTCGTTTCGCCGGAGTATTTCCTGCTCATGGGTCAAGTCACCCTCGCCGAAGCGGTGGACGATGGCGTAGAGGTGGTTGAAGACGAGGTAATTGCCGAGACCGTTGCGGATTGTGATGAAGAAAATCGCCACACCATGAAAAGATCCCTTCCCTTGTGGTCGTTTGCTGCTGGGCTGGCTCAAGCTCGATTGGATGCATATGGAGACTTCGTGCTCCCACTTCAGCCACTACCATCATGAGCTCAAAGACGCCGACAGCTTTCATTCTGGCGAAACCTGACGCCGCAAGTCGCAGGCATCCTGTTCCTATATCTTTTCCATGAAACGTCCCCTTTCCGCTAAAATCACACTCATCAGCCTGAGCTGTGCAGTGCTGCTGCCGACACTTTTGTTTTCTCAAAATGACATCGTGAAGCGCCAGCCTGCACCCTCTCTTAAAAAAGGGGAAAGGCAGCTTTTCGTTGATGATCTGATGATCAAGAAGAAGCATGGAATCACAAGAGTGGTCCATCCGGCTAAGAAACTCGAACATCCCGTGTTACAGGCCGAAATGCCGTGGGAAGTGCAGGACAAGGAGGGCTTTTTGGACAAACGCGTCAACATCTATGGCACCGTCCTGCGCGATGAGAAAACAGGCGCATTCCGGATGTGGTATGCAGATCCAGGGAGCGTGCTTTACGCGACCTCGAAGGACGGCATCCAGTGGGAGCGGCCCATGCTCAAAATCTTGGGAAAAACCAATGAAACCGATCTCCATCTGCACAGCCATAGCATCATTGAAGACCCATTTGAAACGGACCCAAAAAAGCGATACAAAGCCGTCGGCAATGCAAGCCGGGGAGTGGACGAGGCCAAGCTTCAACGACTCAAAGACAAGTTCGAGTTGGTCGATTGGTATCGGGACAAGACTCATCGCCTCTATTACGCGGCTTATTCAGCCGACGGCCTCCGTTGGACTGTTGAGCCCGAGCCCATCTTGTTAGGTTGCGACACCATCACGCTTTCGCAGGACCCGGTGACGGGTGAATACCTAGCCTTTCACAAACGTCAGGGCGACCCGCGTGTGGTGGGGATAAGACAGGTCTTCTTATCCGTCAGCAAGGACATGGAAAACTGGTCCGAACCCCAGCCCGTCATGGTCGCGGACGAGATGGACCATCGCGCGGCGAAAAAGCTGAAAGGCGGCACCTACTCAGAGTTTTACAATCTCTCCGCCTTCCCCTATGCGGGGCAGTGGCTGGGTTTCGTTACCCCTTTTCGTCGTGTGGAGCCACCCTCCGCCTTGTTCGGCAACGATGAAGTGGATGGACGGAAACGTTCCGCCACGGGGATCATCGATGTGCAGTTGGTCCACAGCCGTGACGGTCGTCACTGGCACCGGTGTTCTGACCGCAGTCCCGTGATTCCTTTGGGACCGCATCCGTATGATGCCGGAAGCATCTTCGGCCTTTGCAACGCGCCAGTGTTCGTCGGTGATGAAATGTGGATGTATTACACCGCCGTCACCACGCCCCATGGCGGGCTTGGGCCGGAAAAGCAACAGTCCATCGCCCGTGCCTCCTGGCGGATTGACGGGCTGGCTTCCTTGCGCCCCAAGAAAAAACAGACACCGGGCACCATCGAAACCCATCTGTTCGTGCCAGAAGGAAAGCATCTCTTCGTCAATGCAGATGTGAAAGGCGGCAGCTTCAGCGTGGAGGTGCTGGACGCCACCGGGCAGGTCGTTCCAGGGTATGAGAAGGAATCCAGCGTCATCGAGAAACAGGATGCCGTGAAGCTGGCCATCCGCTGGAAAGACGCGGACGCCCTGCCCACAGACAAGCCCATCCATCTCCGTTTCCATTTGGAAAATGGCGATCTTTACAGCTACCTCATCGATTGATTGCCGCGCAGCCTAACAAGAACCATGACTTCTTCCCGTCATCGTTTTCTCAAGCCCTCGTCCGCTGCCTTCGCGATCCGTGCTCGATCTGCCGTCGCCTAATCCAAAGCGCAAGTTCCCCCGCTTGGAGGTTCTTGGCAGATGTCGCCAACGACTTATTTTGTTTTCAGAAAGGACTCAGCCCTCAGGATCACTCCTACCCCTCGCTGCATGCCCACCTTTCATTGAAAGGGAGCCCCGTAGAAAACCCAGCGTGAAAAGCGAGTTGCAAAGCTCCTGTAACCAACGTAATCGCTCCAAAATCAGAGTTCATGCGCCCGTAGCTCAGTGGATTAGAGCACCGGATTTCTAATCCGATGGTCGCTGGTTCGAATCCAGCCGGGCGCGCTCCAGAAAGTGAGGTAAGAAACAGGTAATGGACAATTAAGGATGGATGGTTTGGGGATCTGTTAGGGTTTACCACCCTTTGAGCGTGCAAAAATGCAGCTTGTTGGTCGGCAAATAGACTGAAGAGGCGGTCATCCTGCAGGCGCGGGACGCGAGGACGCAGAACTCTGTTCTAAAAACTGCGTTCGGCCTTTGCATCGCTCGGTCTCTGTTCGCCCAATCTTGAACCCCTCCAGGGCGAAAGGCAGGAGGACGCGCGCTACCAAGCGTTTTTTTTGATTGCTCAGCAGTTGCTTAGGTTGAAGACTAAAGGAATAAGTAGACAAAAGAATTTGAGGTGATTGTTTAAATGAAATCTTATGATGAAATCCGGCCTTGGTGATTACGGCATTCTTTTGAGATTGGCGTTTTTCTGTTTGGTTCTTGTATCCAGCGCCAATGAGCCCGTCGGCATGACAAGTGGAAAAGATATCTCGAAAAGTTGGGATGCTTTAAATCGGGATTTCCTAGTTAAACGGAGAGGATTGAATCTGGCTAGGATCGGCCCTGGCGCATACCATCACGCAAGAATTTCTTTCCCGAATGCATCCCATGAACTCAGAGTTGAACTGGTGGTGCGAAAGTATATTGCCGACGACTCTGAATTGGCGGAAATCTGGGAAGAAAAAGACGGCTGGGAACTCATGCCAAAGGGGGCAAAGGCTCCCGGTTTATCTAAAGAATCATGGCTGAAGTTGCATGATCAGTTCGATCGTTATAAAATAAAAACGGCCAAAAAAACTACAAAACGTTTATGGACGGGTGGTAAGGTTGGAATGGTAGTGCACAGCTGTTGTTTTACCATCTCTCCAGATGATCGATATAAAATGGCTGATATACTTGAACTGTATTTATCAACCCCATCAGAATTAGGGGGCGGAGATATTACGATCTTCGAGATAGATTAGCTAATTCCGCACTCCTATAAAGATCCGTTGCCGTTATGAACAGACTCTTTGGTGCAATCTTTGTGATTTAATTCTACTCGGGCTGTTTGGACAATGATAGCGCCAAACTCAAAATTTGGACCGCATCTGTGTGCTATATTCCTTTTTCTCCAACCAAATGATTACCTTTAAATTCTTTAAAACTAAAAGGGGTGTGAGTGCATTTGCTGCTATTACATTGGAGCTGCAGGCTGGCTCATCTGAAGTTGTGGAATGGGTGCCCTCAGTGATATTATTTGAGGCGATCTACGGTGAAGCGGTCACATCGGGCATTCGAGATGCCCTTGCTTGGCATTCATTGGAAGGAGGCACTCCAACGGCTTTCAAGGTTTTCGAATTCACAGAGCTTCTAGTCGATACGAAACCCGACGCAGTGCGGTGTGCTGCAACAATGGCCGCATGGAAGGCACTAGGACATGAAGAATCAGGGATCAGTTTCGAATTCGATGAGGAATGGATCGCACGTCGCAACACGCAGCAGCCCCCGTTCGGCATATCGCCTGAAGTTCCGCGAAACGGAACTGGTAAATCTGGCATCTAGAGGTAAACCGACTCCTATCGGAAAGCATGGGCATACAATAGGCTTCCAGGCACCACATCCAAGCCGCAGTAACAACGAAACCGAATAGGCCACTCCATTAATCAAGAATCTCTCATGATAAATCAGTTTATCGAGCAGTGGGAAGGAGCGCGCTATGGCCAATAACAACCATATGCCCATAACGATAGTGTCGTTGTTTTGCGCTATCCTAGTGATTGTCTTTGCTTGTTTGATGGGTGGAAACAAAAAAGCAGACTCTAACGTTCAACGGCAGATTGCTTTTTTAGGTGAAGATGAAGAGCAATGGCGTGGGCCGACACAGCCGCTGGATCAAATCATCGCGCTAGCTGTGGCCGATCCAGAACTGGATGCAAAGGCTGCGTTCACGCGTTCTGATTTGCGGTTTATAGGGGTGCTTGCGCACACGGTTATTGTTCCTCCATGGGACATCAAGATCGATAATGTTCGTCTTATTGCTTTTACGGGTGATGTTCATCGATCAAATGAAAGCGAAAAGCTGGCTTGGTTGGCTGAAAATTATGCTAAAAAATATAACTTAGCGTTGCAGAAACTATTGGTTAATAAATAGAGGTGAAAAATCTTAGGAGAAGTGCGCTTAAAATTTGTTGCTGATCATAAGACCATGCTGAAATCGAAGTGGAAGCAATTGCTTACTCATTCCTGTTCATCCTCGGATCATGAATGGGGTGCAAAATCTCAGGTTAAAGGGAAAGAGTGTGTGTTCGGGGTAAACCATGTGAGAAGGGGACCTCGACATTTTTGGTTAGGTTAGGATCATCACAGGCACCGGACAAGTACCTTCACCCCTTGGGGCGATGCAAAAGGGGCGTGCGAGGCCGCCAGAACGGAGTTCCGCGAGGA
>DMMK01000251.1 GCA_003453085.1 Verrucomicrobiales bacterium | reverse complement strand
GCACCATGCAGGTCACCTTTCATCGGTTGGTGGTCAGCAAATGCCGACACGGCATCCGCCTGACACCGCGCAATCGCAATGTGCTCATCAGCGACTGCCATCTCTATGACAACTCCGGTATCGGTGTGTTTTTGGACAATCTGAATCTGCACCAGATCAACATCGTGGGCAGCCACATCAGCTACAATCGTGGCGGCGGTGTGGTGTCACGCGGCGGCAACGTGCGCAACCTGCACATCGGCACCTGCGACATTGAGGGCAATCACCATGCCGACTCCCCACCCTCCGCAAATGTGGAACTGGACTCCACCGGCGGCTCCATCGGCGAAGTGGCCATCGTGGGCTGCACCCTCCAACACACCAGCAAGGCCCCCGGCTCTGCCAACATCCGTATCCTGGGTGCCGGTACCGATCCCAGCCTGGAGCGCAAGATGGGCCGTGCCCACACCCGCGAGGGCAATGTCACCATCAGCGCCAATGTCTTCAGCGACGTGCGGGTGAACATTGAAGTCAAAGAGTCCCGTGGCGTGGTCATCAGCGGCAACACCTTTTGGGAAGGTTTTGAACACGACATCGTCGCGGAAAACTGCGAGCACCTCATCGTCAGCAGCAACAATTTCGACCGCAACCCGCGCTACTTGGTGAACGGCTTTCAGAACTCCGAGAACAACGGCCTCGTTTTCAAAAACTGCGCTGACAGCTCCATCACCAGCAACATCATCGCCGGGGTCATGCGCAAGCGTGCCGCTGTGGAGATCCTGGGAGGTCGCCGCCTCATGATCAGCAACAACAGCATCCTGGACTGTGACAGCATCGGTCTCCTGCTGGAAGGTGTAGAAGGAAGCCTCGTCAGCGATAACATCATCCGCGATGATCGCGCTGCCGATGTGAAGTCCAAGGAACCTTCTCTGGTGGTCACGGACGGCAATGATAACCAGATCGGCTCCAACCTGCTGGGCAATGGCAAGAAGGTGCAGTAGGCCTCATCGCTCGGCCACATGCCGGGTCAGGGCAGGGAAGAACTCGTGAAAGTCATCCTCAATGCCTGCGTATTCTTGCCGAAACACCCCCATTGCCGCCGCCAGATTCACGGGGCGGCGAAAGCGCAGACCGATGCGGCGCAGGGTATCCGCCAGCCCATCCATCTCGCCGTAGTTGCACAGCCAGTTTTCGTCCTTCATGCCGTCCAGCGGCGGATGGGCCTCAGCGGGAATGATTTCCCGGTGATGGCCGAAGGATGCATAGACCTCGGCCGTGAAGACTGGCAGCGGCTGCGGGGAAAACGAGGTCCAGGCCCGGCTCAAAAAATGGTCATAAAACATGTCCGTCAGGATGCCGCCAAAGCGCCGGTACTCCGGTCCCAGCCGCAGAATGCTGCGCCGGACAACTGGGTGTGCATCGGTGAAGGCATCAATCCGGCGATGTTGGCGGATGCCACGCTGGTAGGCCTCCGGTAGGTATTCCAGTCTCGATTGACGAACCAAGTCCGGCAGCACGTTGCCGATGCGGAATGCAGGGCAGGGCTCTGAAAGAAAAAGGTGGGCCAGCCAGTTCATGAGAGGGTGGAAAAGATACGCCCCAGTAGGCTACCGGGCCACGGAATCCAGGAAAACTGGGATGTAAAGTGCCTCTGGCTAAACGCATCTTCCCCTTGCAGCTTTCGCGACGAGTGCTTTGTGAACACCCGCCCAAAATGTCCACCATTCAGACATCCCTTTCCGAGATCGCTGACGCTCTGCGTCCTGCCCAGCGCATCGCCATCGCCGCCCATGTGCGGCCGGATGGGGATGCCCTCGGTTCGGTCATGGGTCTGGCGCTCAGCCTGCGGGCGATGGGCAAGACGGTTTACGCATTGCTGGAAGATGGGGTGCCGCTGAATCTGGCCTTCCTGCCGGATACAGTGACCATTCTCACTCCTCCCTATGCGGATTTTGAGGTGGATGTCGCCCTGGCCCTGGATACGGCGACTCATGAGCGCGTGGGGGAACACACAAAGGCCGCGCTGGCCCGTGCGCCCCTGCTCATTGACATTGACCACCACCCCACGAATCCCGGCTACGGCCACCTGAACCATGTGGACGGCACCCAACCGGCGGTGGGACAGATCATTTATGAACTGCTTAAAGTGGGTGGTTTTCCCATCACCGATGCGGTGATGCAGCATCTCTACACGGCCATCAGCACGGATACTGGATCCTTCCAGTATTCCAGCACCAATGCCCGCACGCATCACATCGCCGGGGAAATGCTGGCTGCCGGATTGAATTCCTCCCGTCTGGCACAGTTGCTTTACCAGACCTACCCGGCCCGCCGTCTGCAACTGCTGCGGGCCATGCTGAATGAGATGGATTTCCGGGCGGAAGGCCGCATCGCCAGTTGGCAGTTCACCCGCGCCCTGATGGACGAGGTGCAAGTGCAGCCGGGGGATACCGAGGGCATGATCGATACCCTGCGGATGATTGACAGTGTGGTCGCGGCCGTGATCTTCGAAGAGACGGCCGATGGCAAAATCCGCATCAGCGCCCGGTCGAAAGACCAGCGGCTGGATATCTCCGCGGTGTGCGGGCAGTTTGGCGGCGGCGGTCATCGCCTCGCTTCAGGTGCTCGTATGAAAGGCCCCATCCAGGAGGCCGCAGAAACCTTTTTGACAGCTTTAGAACATGAAGTCAGACGACTCGCTTAATGGTGTCCTCCTAGTGGACAAAGACCCGGACATGACCTCCCACGATGTGGTGGCCGTGGCCCGCCGCTGCCTGAACACTAAGAAGATCGGCCACTGCGGCACGCTCGATCCCATGGCCACGGGGATGCTCATCCTGGTCATTGGCACCGGCACGAAGCTGCAGGACCTGCTGATGAGCGAGGACAAGGAATACATCGGCAGCCTGCGCCTGGGGGCCACCACCAGCACCCAGGACCGGGAAGGGGAGGTGCTGGAGGAAAAGCCCGTGCCTGCCTTCACCGAGGAGCAGATCCGCGAAGCCTTCGACGGCTTTCGGGGCGACTTTTACCAGACTCCGCCCATGGTCAGCGCCATCAAGATTGACGGCGTGCCTTTGTACAAACTGGCGCGCCAGGGCATCGAAGTGGAGCGCAAGCCCCGTTTTGTCCGCGTTTATGATTACCAGCTCAACAATGTGGCCGTGCCGGATGTGGATTTCCGGGTGGTCTGCAGCAAGGGTTTCTACGTCCGAACTTACGCGCATGACATCGGTCAAAAGCTGGGCTGCGGGGCGCACCTCACGGCTCTCCGTCGCAGCCGCAGTGGTCACTTTAAGTTCCAGCCAGGGAATCACACCACCTTTTCCGCCCTCAAAGAAGGCCGCCGGGACGAGGTGATTTCCGCCATGATGAGCCTCTACGACGTGTCCAAACTGCGCGGAGCGTAACTTTTTTGGCCGACGATGGCCCCGAGATTCAGCGGCGATGGCTCCGGTCATCGTCACTTTTTGTTTTCAAGGAGAAGCGGAGTTTCTTCAAATCCTACATTTTGTAGTTTTATAGAATTTAAGAAAACTTGATTATCAGGATCAAAAATTATTGAAATTATATTGAGTGTGACT
>DMMK01000253.1 GCA_003453085.1 Verrucomicrobiales bacterium | reverse complement strand
CTATTTTACGGAAGGAACCCTATCATCGGGAATGAACCTTGCCGTTTTGTATTTTCTCAAATGAGACGCATTTCACTGAGGATTCGCCTTGTTGAGAACTTGAGATAGGCTTATATTTAAAAAAATACGACTTTCAGCTTCCTGGTCACTCGATGTCTTCATCCGTCCTCCGAAACGTGATTCAACCTAAACATAGTCCCTCTCCAAATGCGAGAACGGGGGCAGAAGAATTTGGAGATGCAGGCAAGTCAGTGGACGACATGGAAGCAGTGCTGGGGGTGCTCATTGAGAATGCACCCGTGGCCATGGCGATGTTTGATCACCAGATGCGCTATGTGCTGGCAAACCGATCATGGGTCGAGGAGTTTTCCCTACAGGGTGTGCATCCATTGATCGGACGCAGTCAGTATGAAGTCTTTCCAGGCATGCATCCAGGGTGGCGTCAGGTTTATGACCGCGCCCTGCAAGGGCATGTGGTACGCAGTGAGCATGATGCACTTTCGGGCCCTGATGGCCGTCGTGTAGTTTATCGCTGGGAAGTCCGCCCCTGGAGACGGAAGCGCGATGCAAGCGTGGGCGGCCTGATGGTCACCTGCGAAAAGTTCGGCAATGCCGCAGCCATCCAGGCGATCGCAGCCGAGGAAGCTCCCGTCGCTCCGGCAGAGTCTAAAAACCGGAGTGCGGATCTGACGGACTGCACCTTGCCGATGGCCTTGCTGGATGACAGGGGGGTGGTGCATCAGACCAATGCGGCGGCCATGGAATTGGGGCTCGCCAAGGGAATCCAGGAGGGGTTCTCGATCTTCTGGGATGTTTTTGCGGATGTGCGTGAATCTGCCCGGCTACAACTCCAATGGGGAGTCACGCTGGAAAAGCTGGGGGGCGAAAGCCGGACCACGGGCTGGGTGATGGAACTGCCAGCTTCACAATCTCAGGTGTTTACCGATGCCGGGCGGCTGCCCCCTCAGCGCTGGCTGGTCACCCATTGTCAGGCGGGTGATAGCCCGCGCTACTTGGCAATGCTACTGCCTGCCATCGCTACTCCAGAGCCTGCTCGCCCAGCCTTTACCACTGCGCCTAATCTGCCAGCGATTGCCCAGGCCGTGGCCGCCATCTCTCAGCAGCCTGTGGCTGAGTCGCCTGGTCAGCTTTTGGAATTACGTCGACTGCAGGATGAACTCGCCCGCACGAAGCAGGAACTGCGCACGCTTCATGAGGCGGAACGCACGTTCACCCAGAAGGAATCCCGCGTGCGCCAGTATGTGGATGCGCTGCCTTGTGGCGTGCTGGTTTTGGATGAACTGGGAACCCCGGTGTATCAGAACGAGCCGTTGATGAAACTGCTGGGAAGACCCGTCGTCAAAGAAGAGACGGTCGAGGACTGGCTCAGTGCCGCCTGCCCGAATGAAGAGCATCGGGCGGAGGTCACCACCCTCTGGCGGGAGGATGTTTGGCGTCGCCAGCTCACCCGCACCTTTTCGCTGGCCACGGCAGACGGCTTGCTCAAGGAGCTCGAGTTTCAGCCTTCAGGCCTGCCCGGAGGCGGACTGCTGGTGTGCATTCAGGACGCCACGGAGCACTGTCGCCACGAGGAGCAGTTGCGTGCCACAGAGGCCAAGTTCCGCACCCTGCTGCATGAATGCCCGGTGCCGGTGGTGCTGATGGACAAGGCAGGATCGGTCTTTGAAGTCAATCACTTGGCGGAAAGTTTGTTAGGCCAGCCTAAGACCGAGCTTCGCCGCTATCCCTTGGATGCCTGGCTGGAGCCGGACTCGGCAAGTGCCCGTCGCGACGCCCTGAAACAGATGCTTGAGACCGGGGAGCGCAGCCTCTCGATGGATGTCAGCCTGCGGCAGCCAGACGAGCTAACGGTGCCTGCCACCCTGACAGTGGCCCCGGTTTTGGATGCTTTGGGCGATCCTCATTGTACGATTCATTTCCTTCAGAAAAAGAGTCCGGTTGGCAGTCCCGCGTTGGCGGTGGCTCCAGTTTCTTTGCCAAATCCCGCCCCGGCACACGCCAGCCTTTCTGCGGCCCCAGCCTTGCTACCCAGCGAACCTGTGGAGACCTTGCTGCTAAAGACCAACGTCAATGGCCGCATCAAGGAAATCACAGAGAGGGGACTTGAGCTACTAGGCTTGACTGAGGCTGAGGCCAAAGGGCGTTCTCTGCATCTGCATTTCCGTCCATCTGATCCTACCGGTTTTTATGCCGAGCTTGTCCGCGTATCCCATCTCGCGGATCCGGTGACCGAGCTGCCTTGCTTTACCCGCGCTGGAGAGCGCCAGATCTGCCGCTTGCGTGTGGCTGAGGCGGGTGGCGGAGGATTCGATTTTGAACTTACTGAGCTAATGGAGGCCGAGATGGCGGTCGCGGAAGAACCGCTGCCGCAGGTGCAGAGTGGGCCGACTTTCCTATCCCAGGGCTGGCCGATAGCGGACCTCTCGCGTGAGAAACTGCTGCTCAGCGAAACCCATCATCGCATCAAGAACCATCTCCAGATCATCTCCAGCCTGCTGAACCTGGAGTCGAACACGATGGCGGACAATTCTGCGCGCAGTGCCCTGCGTTCTAGCCAGAACCGTGTCCGTGCCATTGCGGAGCTTCATCAGCACCTCTACCAGCTTGCGCTCGGCACCGCCGAAAGCTTCAGCATCTTTGCTGATGGGCTAGTACAGCGTCTGCGGGATTGCTACAATGTTTCGCCGGAACAGGTGCAGGTGAATTTGAAGCTGGAGGAGGGCAGCATCCAGCAGGAATGGCTGATGCCGCTGGCCCTGACGCTGAATGAAACGCTTTCGAACAGCTTTGAGCATGCCTTTCCAGACAGCAGGCAAGGCCAGGTGCATGTCCGCCTCACTTTCGGAGCTCAAGGAGGTCATCTGGTGGTCAAAGACGATGGAATCGGCCTGTCGCCTGACTTTCAGCCCGGAGATTCCCGAGGGCTGGGGTTGAAGATTCTGGGGGTTTTTGCCGAACAGATGCGGGGGCAACTGAGCATTGGAACACCAAATTCTAATGGCACAGAAATTCAATTGCGATTTCCTATAGCATATGCTGATATTTAGAGTTAGCGTGATAAACGCTAATTCCAATGAATGGTTCTGACCGCATCCGCATCCTGATAGTCGAGAACGAGGGGCTCGTTGGCTGTGACATGGCCGCGTGTCTCAATGGCCTTGGTTATCGTGTCGTCGGCACCTGTGCCACCGGGGAGGAGGCCTTGCGGCTCTATGATGAGTTGCAGCCCGAACTCGTCTTGATGGATGTGCATCTGGATGGCTCGCTCGACGGGATCGAGACCGCGAAGCGTTTGCAGAAGAAAGGCCATGTGGCCGTGATCTACGTGACTGCCTGTGCCGACCTGGAAACGGTACACCGTGCCCGCGAAACGAATCCGCATGGCTATCTGCTGAAGCCTTTCAACCAGGATGAGCTGCGCCTGACGGTGGAAGTGGCTGCCTCCCGCCATCTGGCGGACAAGGAGCGCATCAGCCGCGAGCGCAGTTACTTTGAGACCTTCCAGAGTTTGGCGGATGGCGTCATCGCGGCAGACTTGGCCGGCGTGATTGTTTTCATGAATCCGGCTGCGGCCCGAATCACTGGCTGGCCACAGGCCCAGGTGGTGGGTCGTTCTCTCCATGAGGTTTTTCGCATCTACCATGCTAGCGGGGAGCCTGCGGCTGTGGAACTGACCTCTGCCAGCCAGACGATGCCCGAGCGCACCGTGTGGCTGACTGCGCTGGATGGCTCCCGCGTGGCCGTGCAGGACCGTTCCACCCCGCTTCGTGACCAGTCCGGCCAGCTCACGGGGGTGGTCATCCTCTTTCGTGGCCTCTCGGTTCCCGTGTCTGAAAATCTGCCCGCCCCAAGCCCTGGCGAGCGCGCCGCCCAGGCCCCGCTGGTAGATGTGGTGGAAAGCATCTCCGATCCGCTCATCGCCCTGGATAGCCGATGGAAGCTCATTTACGCCAATGCCAGCGCCCAGAAGCTGTTTGAGCGCGGGCCGGATAAACTGCTGGGGGCCAATCTGTGGGACCTCCTCCCCACCGCCACCCGTGAGTCTCACTATGAGGCTCTGTCCCATGCCCTTCTGCACCGCGAGTCGGTGACCCGGGAGCTCTACTTTGAGGAAAAGCAGACCTGGCTGGAAATTCGCGGACATCCCTTTGCCGAAGGTCTCCTCGTCCTCATGCAGGACATCACCAGCCGTCGTGAAGAGGCCGACCGCCGCAACCGCTTGGATCGTCTGGAGTCTCTCGGTCTCCTGGCCCGTGGCTTCGCCCATGAGTTTAACAACCTGCTCACCGTCCTGCTGGGGAATATCTCCCTCGCGGAGATGCGCCTGCGGAGTGCCGTGCAACTGCCGGAGCTGCATACAGCCAAGCAGGCCACGTTGCAGGCCCAGGGCCTCGTGCAGCAGCTCCTCACCTTTGCCCGTGGGGGTGCCCCCATCAAGCGGCCTACCCTGCTCAGCGACTTGGTGGAACAGTTCTTCCTCCATCACAGTCGCGCCACCCGCATCGAATACCGGCTGGAGCTCGCCCCACGCCTGCCCAATCTTGCGGTGGACCCTGCGCAGATACGTCGTTTGTTAGGCAATCTCATCCGCAATGCCGAACAGGCCCAGCCTGAAGGCGGTCGCATCACGGTGCGCTGTGTCGCGGCAGACCCGGGGGAAATGTTCCCCCATGAAATGCTGGCGGATCATCCTGCTCAGCCCACCGGCATTGTCATTGAGGTCAATGACGCCGGGGAAGGCATTCTGGCGGAAAACCTCACGCACATTTTTGAGCCTTACTTCAGCACCCGCAAGGCGGAGAACGCCACTGGCCTGGGCCTGACCGTCTGCGAATCCATCGCCAAAGCCCACGGCGGTTCCATCTCCGTACGCAGTGAACCCAGTGTGGGCACCACGGTGCGCTTTTATCTGCCTGTGGATGCCGATGGCGAGGAAGTGGATGCCATGGGCCTGACCACTGCCTTTGATGCCGCCCCTCCCTCCGCCTCTCCGCGCATTTTGATTCTGGAGGACGATCCTCTGGTGCGCAGCCTCATCGTACGCAATCTCACCAGCCAGAACTACGAGATCGCCGAGAGCGCCGAAGGCAGCGAGACAGTCCGCCTTTATCAGGAGTCCCTGCAGGCGGGACATCCTTACGATCTTGTCATCTTGGATCTGTCCATTCCCAATGGTATGGGGGGCGTGCGCACCATGGAGCGTCTGCGCCAGCTTGATCCCGAGGTTCTCGCCATTGTCTCCAGCGGCTATTCCGATGACCCCGTCATGGCAAAACCCGCCGCCTACGGCTTTGCCGCCGTTCTGCCCAAGCCTTACGAGCCAGCCGACATGCTGCGCCTGGTGAAAACCGTTCTCGCCCAGCGCGAAGTGCGGAAGTGAGGTTATGGGCTGTGGTTACACGATTTGTTAGGCTGAGTCCGCTCCTATCCACAAAAAACGCCGCCTGTCTCCAGGCGGCGTCTTGAGAGTGCAGATGGCTTATTTCGTCTCGGCCAGCACGCGCTTGATGTCGGCGGCTTGCTCAGCGGTGGAGGCCTTGGTGTCTTTCCAGACGATCTTGTCACCTTTGATGAGGAATGCCTGGCGGCTGGCCAGGTTCATGGTGCCTTTGACGATGCGGTCCACCTTGAAGGCGTCCACAATTTGGCCTTCAGGGTCGGCGATGAGGTCATAGGGCAGGGTGAAGTCGTCCTTGAATTTCTTTTGTGCTTCGGGTTTGTCAAAGGAGACACCCAGCACCTGCACGCCTTCCTTGGTCAGATCCGCAAAGGCGTCGCGCAGGGAGCAGGCCTGTTTGGTGCATCCAGGGGTGTTGGCCTTCGGGTAAAAGAAGACAACGGTCGGCCCTTTGGCATACACGTCGGCAAAGGCCACGGTTTTGCCATCCTGATTGATGCCGGAAACTTGCGGGGCGGGTAGGCTGACTTTTTCACCTTCGCCAGCAAAGGCGCTGGTGCAGAGGCTGGCGGCGAGGGCGAGGAGCGTGAGGGTGTATTTCATGGAAAGGAACGGTGAGGAAGTTTGACAGCAGTGGGCTGAAAACGCTTCATAAAACGCATGAAGGGGGCAAGTTATTCCGAAATCGCCGCCATGCTCTACGATGCCCACAACCATCTGCAAGATGCCCGCCTACACCCCTGGCGTGCCCAGGTGATGGCGGATGTGGCGACGATGGGCGTGGCGGAGGCCGTGGTGAATGGTCTAACCGAGGCGGATTGGCCCGATGTGGCCGCGCTGGCCCAGGCAAATGCGTGGGTGCGGCCCTCCTTTGGCCTGCATCCCTGGCATGTGGCCGCACGCGGCCCGGACTGGCTGGCCACGCTGGAACACTGGTTGCGCGCTTTTCCTGGGGCGGCTGTGGGGG
>DMMK01000594.1 GCA_003453085.1 Verrucomicrobiales bacterium | reverse complement strand
GCCTGCCTTCATGAAAATTGACGTGCAGAGCATGGAGGTCGAAGTCTTCGACGGAGCCGTGAAGACCCTGCAAGAAGACCTCGTCGGCATCCGCACCGAGGTTTCATTTTTCCCCATGTATGAAGAGCAGCCTCTGTTTGCTGAGATTGATCAGCGGGTGCGCCGGGATGGTTTCGTCCCCATGCGCTGGCTGGAAAATCATGAGTGGCGAAGGGCCACGAAAAAGAAGCCCTACTCCATGGCTGATGGCGCGCTGCCTTTCTCACGTGGCCAACTCATGCATGCGGATGTCCTCTATCTGCAGCATCCTGAAGGGCTGAAGACCGACTCTCCCAAAGCCCTGCGCCGCCTTGTGCGGTTGGGGCTGGTCGCTGCCTGCTATCAGCACTACGACCACGCTCTGGCCGCCTTTTCCATTCCCGCCGTCCGCAGTTTTTGCCAGGGAGAACTGAAGCTGGATGCCGAACAGGCCGTCGAGCGCATGTCCCAAGCGGAGGTCACTCTGGGCCGCCGATTGGGCTGGAGGCTGATGCGTGCCTTGCAGAACCGCTTTGCGTGAGCCAAAGAGGGGCTGTCCATGCTTCCCCAAGTCGTCTTTGTCCAAAACTCCGTGCACCTCGCCGGGGCCCAGAAGTCCCTGTCCCGGCTTCTCACGGCCCCCGCCATGCAGCAGCATGATCCCATCCTGCTGACCGGGCAAAAAGGCTGGCTCACAGGCCACTGCGAGGAGCATCAGGTCAAATGGGCGCGGCTGCCTTTTCCTGCCTCTCGTAGCCTGCCCGCAAGGCTTTGGGGAAACCGCCTGTTTGCCCGCCGGGCCGCCAGCCATCTGAAGGAATTTTTGCAGTCGGGGCGTCCCGTGATCATTCATACCAATGACCACCCGGATAGCCTTCTCGGTCTTGCCCTAGCACAGGCATTGAAAGCCGTGCCGGTGCTGACGCTTCGCACCCCAGGCATGAGCCAGCGCGACTTTGAAAAATACCGCTGTGGGGACCACGCCCACCTCATCGCTGTGGGGGATGACCTGTTTAATAAAGTGCGTCCTTGGATCTCCGGGCAGCGGCCCCTGACCTTGGTGCACAATGGCGTGAAGGAAGAAGAAATCCTCCCGCCCATCCCCTGGGCTGCGGAACCGCCTGCACGCATCTTGGTGATCGGCTCCATCATCTCTCGCAAAGGCTGGCAGGACCTCATGGAAGCACTGCTGCTGCTGGAGTCCAGGCTGCCGGCAGGCCCACTGCCGAAGATCGATTTTTTGGGTGACCTGCTGGATTCAGAGCCTACGGCAGTGCTGGAAACCAGCCGTCTCAAACGCTTCGAAGTCACCTTCCTGGGAGTCCGCGAAGACTATCGTGCCTGCCTGCGGCAATACGCGCTGGCCATTCATCCTTCCCGCAGCGAAAGCTTTGGCATGGCGGCCCTGGAATGTGTGGCCGCAGGCGTGCCCTTGCTGGCAGCGGCCACGGGCCTCATTCCAGAATTCATCCCCGAGGGTTCATTCCTCTTTCCACCACAGCAGCCGGAAACACTGGCCTTGCACCTGGAGACCCTCCTCCAACAGACGATGCCGGCCATCGCAGCAGACTTTCGTTTTGAAGATGCCCATGCCATCGTTCGCGAACGCTTCTCCACGCCCGGCACCGTGCGCAAGATCAGAAACATCTACGCAGGGCTTTTGCCCGCCCGTGCATGAGTGAGGCCGCCGCCATCGTCAGTGACAAGCAGCTCGGGGACGTACTCCTCCTGCAACCCAGCGCCCATCATCTCTCACAGGTGGCTGGAAATTCGACTGCACTTTTTGTTAGGGATGCCTTTCGTCCTTTGGTCGAGCTGATGCCCGGCTGCGTCTGGGGACCTGAAAATCGTCAGCGATTTAGCGAGGTGTGGACCACAAGCTGGAGTTCCCGCGCCGTCTGGCAAGCCTTTCGTTTTCGCACGCGGAAGCGGCGATTCATCGTGAATAAACCGCGCCACATCCGCTGGTGGTACCGGTTTGTTTTTCATGACATTCGTCTGGAACCGCCGTCTGCCGAATATTGGGCCCGTTACTTTTGGCGGGTGGTCAGTGGCAAGGAAGAAACGGACTTCGCTGCCCCGCAGCTAAAGCAGCCGCCAGCCGACTGGAAGCACCCCGCGCTTCCGGCGTGTCCCTTCATTTTGATCAACCCCACCGCCGCCTGGAAACGAAAATTTTGGGGAGAAGATCAATGGGCTGAAATCATTCAACGGCTGGTAAAACAGCATCCTTCTATGCCCGTGGTCATTGCTGGAGGCGGCTCTGAAAGGGAAGTCGCCCATTGTGAGTCCATCGCTGACCTCTGCGGCCTTCCTGTGCTCAACCTAGCTGGCAAGACCTCCCTGAAAGAATACCTACATCTTGTGTCCGCAGCCCAAAGGGTGCTCTGCATTGATGGTGCCGCCTCCCACCTTGCGCAGGCTTTTGGCATTCCCACCGTCACCGTCTTCGGGCCCACCCATGAGGGTAAATGGCATTGGCCCACCCCGCATCATTTAGCCCTGGCAGCACGTCAGTTTAACGAAGCCGGAGCCTACGGCCCCGCCTCTGCCGTTCCTGTGGACGCGATGTGGGCGGCCGTCTGCGCGCTCAAGATGGCTTGAATACCTTCGGTTAGACTCTGGCGACCAGACGACCAGTAAAATTCATCCACATATCGGCGCTGGTTGCGGATCTGGGCCGCTGCATGGGCGGGGTCGTTTTCCAATCTGGCCACCTCAGCCGCGAGTGAGTCCGAAGTCGTCGCCACCAGGCAGGCCCCATGTTCATGAATCAGCGGAAAGCCCAGCTCCGTGTTTGGCTCATAAAGAAAGATCACCGGCACCCCCAGCACAAAGGCCTCCAGCCCGGCCGTTGAGTTTGAATTCAGCAGCACGCCAGCCTTCTGAAGATGCACCAGCATGTCTTCCTCTGGCGGAATCATCTTCACATTGGGCGGCGGATTCAGCGACTCGATGTAACGCATGCGCACATACAGTTCGTCCTCATCCATGCCGATGAAGCACTGCTCCACCTTCTTGCGATCCCTCAAGGGATGAAACTTCAAATGGAACTGATGCCCTGGCATTTGGCGTGCCGTTTCCACCAGCAGCCGATAATGCAGATAGCTGCGCTGCGGCTCCACCGTCGCCGAAGTCCCCGAATAATAGCTGTCCGCATACAGAAGAATTTTGCTGCTCTCACCAGAGCGCTCCTTGATCACCGCCGTCGGCCGCCGATGTGAGGCCACCGGCACGATGCGGTCCGCCTGATGTCCTCGCAATTGGGCAATGTAGGCATTGCGACCGCTGTCACAGAGCAGCCAGTCGGGGCTAAAGCTGAAGCGCGGCTGAGGAATGTGGTCATAGGTGTAAGCAGCCACAGGGATGCCCAGTTCACTGGCCGCCAGGCTCCAGGCCCGTTCATCGCTGCCCTCCTGGGTATCGCACAGCAGCAACCTTGGTCGCGCCTGGGCAAGGTGATCGCGGGCACGCAAATACTTCCAGGCGAAACGCGGATACGTGTCACGGGACTGCCCCTCGCCCAGGTCTAACAAAATGGATCGTGGATCGCCCGGATTGTCCTTCAGCAAAGCCCGCAGTTCGTTCGCACATTTCTGCCACCATTTAGAATAGCCAGATTTGAGCCGCTCAAACTCCGCCCCTTCCGGCTTGCCCAGAAGCTCATCCGACACATAGGCCCAGTCCAGGCCCGACGACTCCGGCTGCCCCTGCAGCATCCGTGAAAGCCGAATGCTGCAGCACAGCACCTTAGCCTGCTGTCCCCCAGGCTTCCCCTGCAAGGCTGCCGCTACCGGGGCAGGCTTCTTTTTCCATCGATTGACCAGCCGCTGCCAGCGACGCTTCAAAGACCAAGGTCGCGGCTCCTGAGCTAAAAACACAACTGGCAGCCCATGTTGCTCCGCCACCTGCCGCCAGGCCCGAAAACTGATTCCCGCTCCCGGAGCAACCACCAGGCGATCATACCTTGCCCCCTCAAAAACTCGTCGAGCCATCTCCAGATTGACCAAATAAGGATTGATCCATTTTCGGCAGGTCATCCCCAGACAAGCCGCCCTGAAAGCCCGATGCAACGGCACCCCCACCATCACAGGCAAATCCCGCAGGTAAGTGTCCAAAACCTCATCTGTCCGCCTGTCTGCCATCACCTGATCCTCAGGTGAAAAAATATCCAGCGCATTGATCCACGCTCCCGCGTCAAACCTCTCCTCCACAGGCAGCCAAGTCTCCGCCTCAAGCACAAAAACCTCCCCAAGCCCCCTGCTCAAACCCATCTCCGCCCTACAAGCCCGCGGAGCAAGAGCGCCATAAATGAAAAGCGTTCGTGTCATGATCAAGACGCTAATTCGGGTCACTGGAAAGTGACAGGCCAGCGCAAAGTTTTTCGGTAAGCGGGCGGTTTGCCCCCAGGAACAAAGTGAGGGTGGTCTGGAAATCCTTTGATGACGCCGATGGACTGCCAAGGGGCAGACAACCAATGGGAAGTGTCTGGGACAAACTTCTCTTCGGGATTGAAGACGCGGACTTGGAAGTCAATCTCGGTGACCTCTTTCCTTTCAGAAGGAGACAGCTCTAGAAAAGCGGCATAACCGAGATCAACGATGGACTCGGCACGATCTGCCGCACGATCAAGGACATTTTCATTCACAGCGATACAGTAATCCGTCACCCGATAAGTGGTGCCTGCGATCGTGCGTGGGTGCCAGGCCTGTAGCCCGCATGGGATGCCATTGATGTCCCAGTTCTCAAGAACCGCTTTGTCTCGCCCCGGTAGTTTGGCCACGTGGCGGAAAATATAGATACCGTAGATGTGAGTTTCTACGAAGATCATGATGGGGCGGAGGGCGATTGTCCAGGCGCTCAAAGTGGTGATCAAACCACCACGAAGTTTGACGAGTCCTGAGCAACTAATGACCGCCAGCAGAAGGAAAAAGCATGCGACCCATAATAACGGTGCCTGCGTCCCAATGGGGCCTGAGGACAATGCGAATTCAGGACCACCTTTGAAATAGGGACTGAACTCGATGACAAAAAGAAAGGCGGAACTGAGCAGCGTCTGTGTGCTGAGGAAAGCGAGATAAACCATCAAGCAAAGCGAGATGGCAAAGCCAAGCGACATGGGGAATGACACCCAACGGACCGCAGGGACGAGAAGAGCCAATACCAGGAAAAACTGAGTGGCAATAGTAGCCCAACTCATGACGACGGAAGCCGCACGACTTTTATTGGCCCAATGAAAGCTGGGTTTTACCCAATGCCGCAGGGACATGAAATAAAAGAATCCCAGTCCGCGCCGCCACATGGGGGAACAAAGCTTTTCCCAGCCAGCAGAAAGCATGAGGATGCCAAAGGTCCAACAATAGAAATTTAGCCCAACTAGAGATGGAGTTCTCAAACCAAAATCGAGCCCGAGCCATTGATCCACGGAAAAGCTCAGATGCGAGTTCAGGAAAAGGAGACAAAAACCTGCTGAACGAATCAGGACATCCTCCAGAGAGTAAACCTTTGAACGCCGCCAAATGATGGAACCAAATAGGATGTGAGCCAGGATGGCCAGAGGGGTGAGGAAGCCTACCATCATCATGACAGCAGGAATCATCCAAAGGTAGATGCAGCGGAGCACGTAGGATGTCTGGCGCCAGCCCAAGACCATAGGGGCTGCGGGGCGAACAAGAAGCAAACGCAGCACGATCATGAACCCATAAGTCACACGAAATAACCCAATGATGTCCAAACGAGTCTGATCAATGTAATCGAAAGGCCTCTGATGAAACATTCCCCAAATGGCAGCACAAGCGACTAACACCGTGATGGCGGCTCGTCCTAAGACTTCAGTTCTTGAAATGTTCGCCATAATTTTAGAGCCGCTCAGACAAAGTGATTTTAGCCCTGATTTACCAATTTCCAGGAGAGAGCGGTGCCACGTTTGACATCGCAGGTTGTCCTTTTGCCGAGTAGGGATTCATAGTGTTTTGGCGATAGTCCAAATCCAGGGCGAATGCTGCGCATATTTTGTGCTGTGAGCACTTCACCAGCTTTCATATCCTGAGTGATGTAGAGGCTGCGGCGGCCACGTAAGTAGCCCCGCTCCGTTTCTGCGGGGCCATAGCTGATGGAGCCCACAGATTCCCATCCGGCGCGACATTCTGTGACTAAGGTCTTCATTTCAGACGGCTCCAAGCTAAAGTGGGAATCTGGCCCACCATCCGCACGAGCTAAAGTCAGGTGCTTTTCAATGAGTGAGGCGCCGAGGGCCGCAGCGGCCACGGAGGCCCCAATACCCAAGGTGTGATCTGAAGCGCCAGTGAGGCAGTCAAAGAGCTGGCCCAGGTGTGCCATGGTGCGGAGGTTCGATGTCTTTGGGCTGGCTGGGTAGTCCGTGGTGCATTTGAGCAACACGATCTGGGG